>NZ_JAUBQH010000169.1:0-1301 GCF_036701145.1 Microcoleus sp. Pol17C6 | reverse complement strand
CCAATCTTCAAAAATGGTTCGTGGAAATTTTCGCTAAACCCACATAGCTGTTGGATCATTTTTTTTGTGGAGGTCTCCAAGACCCCAACTTTGTTCGTACTACCGTTTACCTCCCCAAACTTCTGCACCGCCAACTTAAATCCGCAGCAGCGCAATCAGGTCAGGAAATGAGCGAGCTGGTGGAGAAGTCGGTCGCTCAATACCTCCAGCAGTTCAATCCCGACGACAGTCTGTAAACATTGAAATATTTGAATGTTTAAACATTTAAATATCTAACAGCGAAAAGTACACAATTCCTCGCTGTGGAGCGCGTGCTGCATTCATTGGATTGTGAGGCTGCTCATAAGCTTGATATGGACGATGAGAAGGGGAGCGGCTGAGAGTGAGGAAATTGTGGCAACGGGGGACGATCGCCAAGAGTGTTGGTAGGGATATATTAGCGACTTCAATCTAACTGCGCCCTCACCGCCCTCTCGGCTTCCTCAAAGTGGTCTTGAGAAACCAAGGGTGCAGCAACCCAAACCAAGCACCAGAAAACCAATCAGCGAGCGCCATTAATAACTTAAATTCTCAATAAACTGACGACTACAATTTTTACATTTAAATCGCTGTTTCCCCTAAGAAGTCTTTCCATTTTTAATAAAAAAATCGCTTTGACAATTAGGATATTCCATACTTTTACCTCGGAAATTTATGTTGATTTAATATTAAACCATTACTGTGCATCACTACCAAAGCATTTAACTACTTGCGGGACATATTAGTAGAGCAAGGATTCCTCGCCCTACTAACAGCTTTAAAGCAGAGTAATTGCAGTCGATGCCGGAGCGCTGATCGAACCTGGGCCAAAGCCCAAATTCACCACCCCACCAGCCAAACCAGGAAGATTGTTAATCGTCAGACTAACGCTAGTTTGACCGGGATTAAAGTTCACCGTGCCTCCCGAAGGATTCACAGCAAATGGACTAATGTTGTAGTCTATGTTGTTCACAGGTTGATCACCACTAGGGGCAACAATCAAATAGTCGATCGAAGCCGAAACCGAAGTATCGCCAGTCCGATTAATCGTAAACTGTCCAGAACCACCATCAATAATAGGATCGGGAGACGAACCGTAAGAGAAGAAAGTCGGAGGCACAGCAGTAGTATCAATATTAGAAATCCCTTGATATTCAATGTTCCGCACTAGGTAGTCGGAACCATCGTTTTTGAAGGAGGTGGCGGCGTAGGCAGCGGTGGGGCTATCGTAGGCTTTGGTGGAGAACCGCAGTTCGTCAAAAATAGCGCCGCCGAGAGAGTCT
>NZ_JAUBQH010000104.1:0-10242 GCF_036701145.1 Microcoleus sp. Pol17C6 | reverse complement strand
CTCGAATGCAGGAACCTCGCTCTATCTTAAAAGGTAAACAGGCCTTGCGATCGAGACTTTTTCAGTGACATTGGACTACAGATGGCAATTTTCTCAGTCGATTGTTGGGGGAAGTCAGTGCTAAGTTGGGCGGAAAAAAGTTAGTTTTTGTTGTGGATGCCCTCGATGAAGTCGATATGAGCGATCAGGTGCGTGGCAGCAATGTCCTCTATTTGCCAGATGTTTTGCCGGATAATGTTTATTTTATTGTCTCGAAGCAGCCGAAAACTCTGCCTTTGCCAAATCATCAGGTTTTCGATTTGATGCAGTACAGTGCAGAAAGTTTGGCGGATGTCAAGGTTTATATTGATAAACGCACCAGCAACAGCGCGTCAATTCAGAGTTGGATTAACCGTCAAAATTTGCAGCGCGAACAGTTTGTGGCGGCGGTGGCGGAAAAAAGCCAGAATAATTTTATGTACCTGCGCTATGTGCTGAATGATATCGATAGCGGCAAGTACAGCGATGTGACTTTGAAAGATTTGCCGAGGGAGTTGGAAGGATATTATGAGAAGCATTGGGCGCGGATGGAAATGGCGGTTAAAGATAGGGAATTGCGCCGCCGGAAGTTGAAGGTGATTTATTTGTTGACCAAAACTCGCAAGCCGGTTTCCTGCGATATTTTGGCGGATTTTGCTGAAGAAGATGCTTTGGATGTGCAGGAAGTTCTCGATGACTGGGAACAGTTTCTGCGGCGTAGCGGTGATAGTCCTCCCGATTACAGTATTTATCACGCGAGTTTCCAAAGATTTCTGCATCGTATAGATGTGGTGCAGAAAGCTGGGGTTTCGCTGCGGGATATTGAAACGGCGATTTCTGATAATTTGTGGGAGGATTTGTACGGCGATGAGTAAGTTTAAAGAACGGTTGAAGAAACTGTCGCCGAAAAAGCGGCTTTATGCTTTGGAAACTCTGCCGGGGCATTTGGCGGAGAGTGTTCAAGGGGAACGGTTGCATCAGTTGTTGACGGATTTTGATTTTATTGAGGCGAAGTTGGATGGGGTGGGGGTTCAAGCGTTAATTGAGGATTACGATTTGGCGAGAGTTTCTGATGTTTTGCTGTCGGAGGGGCAAACGGAAAGTTTGGGGTTGATTCAAGGGGCAATTCGGAAGTCCTCGCACGTTTTGGCTCGGGATAAAACCCAATTGGCAGTGCATTTGTGGAGTCGATTGCTGGCTTTTGAAATACCTGAAATTCAGCGACTCGTGGAACAAGCTAAGCATTCGAGAAATAGTCCATGTCTGTGGCCTTTGAAGGCTAATTTGGAAAGGGCAAATGAGGGTGCGCTGCGGACGCTTGTCGGGCATACTGGCTGGGTAACAGCAGTGGCGATCGCACCCGACCGTAAAACAGCGATTTCCGGTTCACGGGATCAAACCCTGAAAATCTGGAACACCGAGACAGGCTGTAAACTGAAAACTCTCACCGGTCATACTCGTGAGATAGAAGCAGTGGCGATCGCGCCCGACGGTAAAACAGCGATTTCCGCTTCGGAGGATCAAACCCTGAAAATCTGGGACACCGAGACAGGGTACGAACTGAAAACTCTCACCGGTCATAGATCCTCAGTAAATTCAGTAGCGATCGCACCCGACGGCAAAACCGCGATTTCCGGTTCATGGGATAACACCCTGAAAATCTGGGACACCGAGACAGGCACCGAACTGCGAACCCTCACCGGTCATACTGGGTCGGTAAATGCAGTGGCGATCGCACCCGATGGCAAAACAGCAATTTCCGCTTCACGTGATAAAACCCTGAAAATCTGGGACACCGAGACAGGCTGCGAACTGAAAACTCTCACGAGTCATAGTAACTGGGTAAATGCAGTGGCGATCGCGCCCAACGGTAAAACAGCGATTTCCGCTTCACATGATAAAACCCTGAAAATCTGGGATACCGAGACAGGCTGTGAACTGAAAACTCTCACTGGTCATAGTAACTGGGTAAATGCAGTGGCGATCGCGCCCGACGGAAAAACAGCGATTTCCGCTTCCGAGGATCGTACCCTGAAAATCTGGGACACCGAGACAGGTCGGGAACTGAAAACACTCACCGGTCATACTGGCATGGTAAATGCAGTGGCGATCGCACCCGACGGCAAGAGAGCGATTTCCGCTTCATGGGATGAAACCCTGAAAATCTGGAACACCAAGACAGGTCGGGAACTGAAAACTCTCACGGGTCATAGTAGCGGGGTAACAGCAGTGGCGATCGCACCCAACGGTAAAACAGCGATTTCCGCTTCATGCGATAACACCCTGAAAATCTGGGACACCGAGACAGGCTGGGAATTGACAACTCTCATCGGTCATACTTTCGGTGTAAACGCAGTAGCGATCGCACCCGACGGCAAGACCGTGATTTCTTCTTCAAGTGATAGCACGCTGAAAATCTGGGACACAGACAGCGGTTGGGAATTGACAACTCTCACCGGTCATACTGGCTATGTAACGGCAGTAGCGATCGCACCAGACGGCCTAACAGCGATTTCGGCTGCATGGGATAAAACCTTGAAAATCTGGGACACCAAGACAGGTCGGGAACTGAAAAATCTCACGGGTCATACTAGCGAGGTAAGGGCAGTATCGATCGCACCCAACGGTAAAACAGCGATTTCCGCTTCAGACGATAAAACCCTGAAAATCTGGGATTTGCTTAATGGCAAAGAAATTGCTAGTTTCAGCGGAGATGCTGAGTTTAATTGCTGTGCAATTTTGCCTGATGGAGTGACAGTTGTAGCGGGCGATTCGTTGGGCCGGGTGCATTTCCTGCGATTGGAGGGAGTTAGCGGCGATCGATAATCGGATTTTTGGGTCGATTCGGGCGATCTAATTTGAAATCCTCGGCGGTTGAAACCCCGGGTTTTTTATGGATGGGCGATCGGGTTTTTGGGTTGATCGGGCGATCGAATTTGAGAGAAATGTGCGATCGGGTTTTTGTGTTGATTGGGGCGATCGAATTTTTGTGGATGGGCGATCGAATTTGAGAGAAATGTGCGATCGGATTTTTGTGGATGGGGGCGATCGAATTTGATTTGTTAGTCCGTTAGTTAGTCCGCGCCAGGGGCTAGTTGGTTCGTTGCCGAGTCCGCCAGGGGTTGAAACCCCTGTCTCATAGCGAAAGTCCTCTGAAAGAGGACTGAAGAGTTAGTTGATGTGTATCGGTTTCATGCGAATTTTCAGTCGGTTTCAACCGACTTTAGCTATGAGACGGGGGTTTCAACCCCCGGCGGGCCGTGTCACAAAGCAGACAAATTTTCACTCGGTTTCAGGGCGATCGAATTTGAGAGAAATGTGCGATCGGGCAATAAGTTGTTCACCAATAAGTGATTAATAGGAACCCGATTAGTGCGATCGTTACTTGTTTCTCGGATTCCATCAGGTTCAAAAATATTGTGAGTAAAATAAACGGGGTTTGCGTCAGTTGTTTTTGTAAGTGAGTCTGGTAAAATGTTGGTAACATATTTTTGGGAATAGGCAATCGTGTAATAATTCTGCTGCCTATCTTTTTTTACCACAACACATCTCAATTCTTACCCCGTCTGGATTTGGGGCGGCTTCTCACCCCCCCAGCACACTAAAAATCCTATTTTTTAACAGTAACTTGCAAATAAAGCAGCGGGTCTTCAGCAACCCAACCCAAACCCGAATTGTAGCGAACTTCAAAATGCAAATGAGATGGCGGAATGTCCCGTTTTCCCGTCATCCCCACAGTTCCCAACACTTCTCCAGACTGCACTTTTTGACCGACTTTTACGGCAATATCTTTCAAATGAGCGTAGCGCGTTTGCTTCCCCGCTTCATGGTTCACCACCACTAAATTCCCGTAATCCCCCTGCGGCCCGGCAAAGGCGACAGTCCCCTCGCCCGTTGCTAAAACCTGCGTACCCTCCGACGCCAAAAAATCTACGCCGCTGTGGAAAAAAAATTCTCGCCGCCCCGGATGCAATTGCCGCCCGTAACGCAAAGCTTCCACTGCTGGGGCGGGCAGCGGAAATCCTTGCACCGATGGCGTTGCATCGGGATTGATAGAATGCCCGATCGACCTATTCACCGCAGGCACAAACACCGTTTTCCCCAAAGGCCTGCACCCATTCGCCTCAAATAGCAAATCTGCGGGCACTTTGTAAGCTTCTGCCAGTTTTTGCCAATTCCAGCCCGCAGGCACTTCTACCTCGATGCCACTGTACGGAGGAATGACGATCGCACTTCCAGCAGATACTCCACCGCCCCGCAACGTCGGATTTATCCCGATCAGCGCCGCAGGAATCACATTGTACTGCCGCGCGATGCTTTCTATGGTTTCGCCCTGGGCCACAGTATGGCGGCGCAACCGAGACCTAGCCGGACTCGGGCAATCGCGGGCAGGGTCAGGGTTTTCTACAGGTATACCTGAAGGAAGATTTGCAGGTGGGATCTCGGTATTTGCCGCCGTTTTCCCAACGGGTGCGATCGACCAAATTAGTGCAGAAATCACCGGAAATAAGCGTTTAAACCTCATGATCTACAGAAAAAAGTATTCATTTGGGACAGTTGACAATTTTAAAATCCTGTGAAACTCCATATTTACAAGCTCTAGCCACCCCCCAGACTGTAAATCCCAGGCTAAGCCAAGTTAGGATGAGAATTATTAGTTTGAGTCGCTCTTGGCAAATCCGGCAAAATTGCCTGTGATGCCCCTCAGCGCCAGCCAGTTAACAGCTATGTTCTTGAGGAAGCGGTACGCCCCGCCCCGCTTCCTTCCCGTCACCAAGACAAAAACGCTTGTTGATTCCGAACGTGTCTGCGGGGATGAGGTATCTAGCGGGAGTTATTAAATGAGTTTATCTTTTAAGCAAGCGACCCTTTATGTGACTTTGCTGTCAATCGGCGGAGGTATGGGATGGTTGGGAAATCGCTATCTGCAAGGCTCAAACAATCTGGAAACCGGATTGGTTTTGCCAGTAGTACGCCAGCAAATCCCCCCCTATCCCTCTCCTCCTGTTCTGGAAAATCGGGCGGTCGATCGCAGCAACCCCAATTTTATTGCTGAAGCAGCCGAAAAAGTCGGCCCGGCTGTAGTGCGGATTGACGCATCGAGCAAGGTGGCGAATCAAGTACCCGAAGCATTCAAAAATCCTTTGTTTCGTCGGTTTTTTGGGGAAAATTTGCCGCAGCCGGAAGAACGAACCAAGAGAGGTACGGGTTCCGGGTTTATTCTCACTCCTGACGGCCGCATCGTTACTAATGCTCACGTTGTCTCCGGGACGGATACTGTCAAGGTGACGCTCAAAGACGGCCGCGAGTTTGAGGGTAAGGTGCAGGGAGTCGATCCGCTGACGGATGTCGCTGTGGTTAAGATTAATGCTAAGGAACTGCCGCAGGTGGCTTTGGGTCGATCGGACAATATTGTACCGGGACAGTGGGCGATCGCGATCGGCAATCCTTTAGGTCTCGACAATACCGTGACTGTGGGCATTATCAGCGCTACGGGTCGATCGAGTTCCCAAGTTGGCATCCCAGACAAGCGAGTTCGCTTTATCCAAACCGACGCCGCCATCAACCCCGGCAATTCTGGTGGCCCCCTGCTCAATGACCAAGGCGAAGTAATTGGCATCAATACCGCTATCCGCGCCGACGCTCAGGGCTTGGGATTTGCAATTCCGATCGAAACCGCCAAACGAGTTTCCGATCAGTTATTCGCCAAAGGTAAAGCCGAACATCCCTATCTCGGCATTCAAATGGTCAGCTTAACTGCCGCCACCAAGGCAGAACTCAACAAACAGCTCGATAATAATAAAATTACCCTCGATCAAGGCGTAGCCGTGGCGCGAGTCGTGGAAAATTCCCCCGCTCAAAAAGCCGACTTGCGCCCCGGAGATGTCATTCTAAAAGTTGACGGAATTGCGGTTAACACTCCCGGTGACGTGCAAGAACGGGTGGAAAACACTGCTGTGGGCAAAGAACTCGAACTGGAAATTAACCGTGTGGGTCAAGTTCAGAATATAAAAGTACGTCCGGGTGCTTTTCCCCTATCGGGTAGCTCCGCCGGTGGGTAATACCATTTGAGATTTTCGATTACAGAATTGGGAATGACTTAGGGGATAAGGATTTGGAGCTTACCTACAGTTGCTTTCTTTTGGGAAAAGCCTATTAGTTGCAAACGGTGGAGGATGAAAGATAAATCTGATGCTTTATAGTCCTGGACGTAGCAACCGGGTTTTTTCACCAAAATCCTTGGTGTAGGGCGAGGGATACCCGGTTAACAGCCCGGTTTCTTAATTCCCTGTGCCTCCATGATTCAGGATTATGGATTTTTCTGAACAACTTTCATCTTTCGGGCTTCCCCAACCCGTTGATCTTTTTACTTGTCTTTGGGCGAGTTTGGTTGAATCGAGCTGGTGCTTGCTAAATTTTCTTCTAGGTGCATCCTCTGCTCCATTTGCCTCAAAAAATAGCCTGTCATCATCGCTGAAGCTAGCAAACCTGCTAAGTTTTCGCGGTCAGTGGTAATTTCGACGTTAAAATTTTCTGAAGGCAAAACGCCGACCAGTCCTTGAACGTTATGAGAGATAATTTCTCTGATGTCGGGGCTGACGGACTTGGCGACGCGGGCTAGAACCTCCGGGGATTGGTGTTGGAGGTACTTCAGCAGTGGATTGACTGCGGTTTGTTGAGCATTGGATGTGTCAAAGTCAGGGTGAAAAACCATTTGGCGATTCTTAATTTCTGGCTGGTTACATTCTACTTCAAACTACTCGTCATTGCTTGGGTACAAATTTGCCTGAAAGTCAATTTGCAATTGTTTTGGGAGTTGGTCTACTTGAAAGTACCTATGAAATTTCTCGGTAACTTGTAACCAATACGACCGCCCCTCAGCCGGCCGCCGTTTGCGGACGAAACCCATTTCTACAAGTTCCTGCACTTGTTGGTAAGCTCCTGAACCTCGCAAGTTAACTAAATCTGGCTGAGCGATGCCGCCTTTGAGGGCGATCGCAGCCAGCGTCCGCAAAGCTCCCACACCTAATTCTGGAGGTATTAAAGTTTGCATTAAACTGGCAAACTCTTCTCTGAGTTGCAGGCTGTATCCCGTGGGGGTTTCGACGACTTCTAATGCACTGTCGCGGTGGGACGAGTCAGACATGAGTTCGATGATGGCGTCTTCGGCTTCGGCTCGATCGCACTTGGCAATCTCGGCAATTTCTGCGATCGACACTGGCTGACCTTTTAGGTAAAGTATGGCTTCTATTGTGGTGGCTAAGCGAGTCATTTGGGAATTAGTAACGAGGAATTGGGACGTTGAAAGAAAGAGGAAGAAGCAAGGAAGAAGAAGGACTCAGGAAAACAACAGTTATCCGTATTTCCGTAACTTCCGTGTCGTGAATAATGAGAGTTAGGAATAAACATTCCCCTTACACAAATTATTAATAGTGTAGGTTAGGTTGAGAAACAAAACCTACACTATTAATTTTATTTTTTTATATAAGTTCGAGACGCAGAAATATATAACGTTTCTGGCTCTCCTGAGCTTATGGTAAAATATATCAACCAATACAGAGGACGGGATTATGACCGATTTTTGGAAAAAAAAGATGGGGTGAGTCTTGTCAAGAAGCCCCATCATTTAAAAATGTTACCTCAATCAGACCAAATTTGTTTCCAACAGCAGCTCAAAAACGCTGAATACTTGACTCTGACTATTTTAGTTTTTCTGCTCCCAACCCATAAACAAGTGAGTATTGAGTTATTGGCGAAATTGATGCCATCCCCTATCATGTTTGAGAGCCGCCGACGTTCTATTCAACGATTTCTTAAGGTACCTATCCTCAAGATTGAAAAGCTTTGGTTTCTTCTGCTTAAATATATCTGGAGAACTCAATTTAAAAATAAACAAGAGTTGAAGGTCGCGATTGATAAAACGCAGTGACCAGATAAAAATCTGTTGATGATTAGCCTGATTGGGGACAAGAGAGCTTTACCATTGTACTGGCAGATATTGCCTTTGCTGTGGGTGTAGCAACCTCCGAGAACAACAAAGCTTAATCTGCCCCATTCTTGGTCTGCTAAAAATTTATAAAATTGTCCTTTTAGGAGACGCCTGAATTTCCGAGCGTTAAGCTTGCAAGTGGGCTGTGTGAAAAGAACATAAGGTTTGTTTTGAGAGTAAAACAGGGACGCTATATTCAAGAAGAAGGAGAGGAATTTAAGCGGTTAAGTGAGTGTGGTTTAGTACCAGGTACGAGCTTTTATTTGACCGGAGTTAAAATCAGCAGCAAGTATTGGGATGTTTTGATGTCGCTGGTTATAGGCAACGAAAATATTGAAATAGTGGCGAAGATGAAGGCTGGTATTTACTCACCAATATCGGCAAATTGAAACTAGCTGTAACAGCGTTTAAATGTCGCAGTCGTATCGAAGCAATGTTTAAGGACTGTCAAACAGTCTGCTATAATCTTCAAAAAAGTTACCCTTGTGACGACCGCCTAAAAACTTTAATATAAAACTTTAATATTCTTAATAGCTTTAGCTTATATAGCAATCCTAAATCATTATCATGATTATGGTACAATTATATGCAATACTTAATTATGACAAAAAAATGAATAACTTACAACTTTCACAAAAAGATATGGAAAAAGAAATAGCCCAATTAGAATTTTTCATTAAAAGTAATATCGATGCAAGAGAACTAAAACGAGCAATAGCTGTAAGGATGGCGCTCTCAGGTAATATCTACCATGAAATCAGCAATATTTTAGGTGTAAGTAATTTTTTTATTGGTGATTGGAAAAAACAATTTACAACCCAAGGCATCGCCGGAATCAAACTAGGACATAAAGGGTCAAAAGGCTATTTAACAGCTCGACAAAATACTGAAGTGAGCGAGTGGTTAAAGAATAAAGAAAATTGTAATTTAGATGAGCTAGTTACTTATTTAGATCAAGAATTTGGTGTGATATATAAATCAAAACAGAGTTACTATGAACTTTTCAACCGGGCAAAAATTAGTTGGAAAAAAACTCAAAAAACCAATCCTAAATTTGATAAAGAACTGGTAAAAAAAAAGACAGAAGAAATTAACGATATTTTATTTAAAAACAAGGCTGGTATAGAATCGGGGGAAATAATAGTATTGTTTTTAGATGAATGTCATCTACTTCATGGTGATCTAACTGGTTATGTTTGGGGTCAATCTAAAATCAGAATTGAAGTCCCAATTACCAATGAAAAAGATAGACAAACTTATTTTGGCGCACTCAATTATCAAAGCAAAGAATTCCATGTTCAGAGCCATCCATCAGGTGATGGAAAATCAACAGTTAAATTCATAAAACACTTACAGAAGAAATATAAAAATCGCAAGATTATCTTGATTTGGGATGGAGCTAGTTATCATAAATATGGAGAATTTAGAGACTTTTTATTAGACACTCAATGGTGACAAAAAACCTGATGATTGGTCAATTACTTGTATTTTATTTGCTCCCAATCCTCCCCAACAGAATCCCGTTGAAGATATTTGGTTACAAGCTAAAAACTTTTTAAGAAAGTATTGGTATTTATGTAGGTCTTTTAAGATTGTCAAATTTTTGTTTGAGTTTTTTACTAAGGAACATAAATTTGATTTCCCCAAAATACGTCAATATACTTACACAGAGAAAATCATTTAGGATTGCTAGAGTTGTAGGATTTTACAAAGACACAAGCTCAAGGTTATGGGAATTCAGAAATACATCGGTCGCCTTACTGATGCGATGCGAGCGCAACAACGTCATAGTAGCTTTTGGATTGGATGATACAGCCAATCGTGGGCGGAGCGAAGCGGAGGGAGCTTGGCCATGCAACTATTGGGGAATTGATGAAAATTAGACGCAATCAGCTCCTCTTCTCTCAGAGAGGTTTGAGGGCTATGTCATTAATTTTATCCAGCTTTTGACTTTTCTTGTCACTGCGTCAGGAGGTTTTATTTAAAAGTAGTTGGAAGGATTGAAATATTGTCTATCTGCAACCTGGGCGTTTAACAACCGAGTTCAGGATGGAAGCGGATTGGTGCAACTGCGTCTTTCTAGAGACCCCAAAAGTTGTCAGGGAAAAAAACGCTGAAGACTGCAGAGAATTAAGTCATCAATCACCATGTAGAAAGAGAGGTCAAGCCCTCGGTCTATTAGTACGCCTCAGCTTCATCCCTCTCAGGACTTCCACTTAACGCCTATCAACGGG
>NZ_JAUBQH010000168.1:0-1314 GCF_036701145.1 Microcoleus sp. Pol17C6 | reverse complement strand
CCCTTGCTGCCCCCGCTCACATTTATCCAACCCCAGCCAGAGCAAATACTTAACTTCGACTCAAACGCCGCCCAACTCATCGACATCCAAAACACCAGCATCGGCACTCCCGGAAACGATTCCTTAACAGGAAACGAAACCAACCAACTATTTCTTTCCCAAGGCGGCGACGACACAGTGTTAGGTGAAGCAGGCAGCGATATCGCTTTCGGCGACCAACAGCGAGACTTGATCGCAGCAGGTAAGGACAACGACATCGTTTACGGCGGCAAACAAACCGATGCCGTATTTGGCGGCAAACAAGACGATCGCATTTCTGGCGATCGCAATGCAGACACATTGTACGGCGATCGCGGTGCCGACAGCATAGTCGGCGACAACGGCAACAACATCGACTTGACTGGTAACGACGGCGACCTGATTTTCGGCGGGTCTTCAGGCGACGCCATTTCAGGCAATCAAGGTTCAGACACCGTTTACTCCGGCAAAGACCCTGATATCGCTTACGGTGGTATCGACAACGACCTGATTTGGGGTGACAAAGGCCCCGATACCCTTTCCGGCGACAACGGAGATGACTCGGTGTTTGGTGGCGTCCTCAACTCCCTCGATAGCGACCCCGACGGCTTCGATTTGCTATTGGGAGGCGATGGCAACGACCTACTTAACGGCGAACAACAAGACGATACCTTGCGAGGTGGCAACGGCCCGGATGTGGTGTTTGCAGGCAAAGGCAACGATCGCATTTTCGGCGAAACAGACTCGGATACTCTCTACGGCAATCTAGGTTCCGACACCATAATTGGCGACTACGGCACTCAACCAGCCAATACAGTTGCCACGGAGGAAGGCGACTTAATTTTCGGTAATGACACCGGCGATATCATCGGCGGTGGCAGCGGTAACGATAGCATTTTTGCCGGCAAAGGTAATGACTTAGTTTACGGTGGCAAAGATCACGACAGGATTTGGGGCGAACTCGGTTCCGACACCATGGTCGGGGATGAGGGGGACGATTCGCTTTATGGCGGCTTGCAAAACGAGTTAGTGTGGGATGCCAACGGCCGCGACTTGCTATTTGGGGGAGATGGAAATGACTTTCAGGGCGGCGGTGAGAGTTCCGATTCTTTGAGTGGGGGTTTTGGTAACGATAGCCTTCGTGGCGGCAAGGATGACGACTTGGTACAGGCAGATGCGGGCAACGACTTGATGTACGGCGACTCGGGCAGCGATATTTTGTGCGGCGATGAAGGTAACGATACCATTAGTGGCGATCGTGGGGAAAATCTGCGAGGCGCTGTCGGCCCTGACGGT
>NZ_JAUBQH010000167.1:0-1314 GCF_036701145.1 Microcoleus sp. Pol17C6 | reverse complement strand
GAGACCTCCACAAAAAAAATGATCCAACAGCTATGTGGGTTTAGCGAAAATTTCCACGAACCATTTTTGAAGATTGGGGAGGCGATTAATCTGGGTTTCAATTTCTGCCATAGCTAACTTGTTGAGTGTAACTCCTGTGGAGTAAATTGTTTCTACCAATGTCACTACTGGATTTTTATCCTTAAATGTGAGAGTTTTGGCGAAATTTACTACAGTCTCAACATTATCCAGTAAACTACCATTCCAATGATTTTCCAACCAACCAAAACAACGTTCTATCGGGTTATACTTACTATGATATGGCGGATAATAAGCCAGTTGTAACGTCAGTTGAGATGATGTAGCGAAATCCAGAATCCTTTTCATAAACTGAGTGCGACGAGAATTATTTTCTGGTCCATTATCCTGATTGATGACCAATTTTTGAATGTGACTAAAACGGTGTTTAACCGTTTGCCACCAATTTTCAAGTAAGTCAACTATACAATCAGCCGTTAGTTTAGAAGTAACGAAGAATAAAAATAACTCGTTGTACTCAGGCAGAAAAATGCCATAGGGAATCACAGTTGATTCAGTCGCAAAATCGTGATCGAGTGCAAGAGTTGGCATCCGAGTTTTACCACCTCGATCAAATTCTCCAACTTTGACTGCCGCCTTAGCATCAATGGAGATTCGGAGAGTATTAGGGTCATGGTCAGCTTCTGTATTAATTTGTTTTACCTGTTTAAAAATGGCTTCAGTTTCGGGGATTTTCTTGATGGGTTTAGTTTTAAGAACTCGTTTTAAGCTATAACCCAAATCATTCAATCTTCGTCGAATTGTTTCTATTGAAGGTAGTTCTTCATCACTATAACCAAATTGTTCTATTAGTTGACGACGGACTTCACTGGCGGTGATTCGTGTATATAATCGTGTACTTTTAAAGCTAGGGTCAACTTGACTTTGTGGGTCTACTAACGATTTAATATCCTTCAAGAAGTTGGGTAATTTTGTTTCAACCCGTTGCCGCCCACTACGGTGGAACCCATCAATAATTGGCTGACCACTTTTCAACTCTTGCATCCCTTTACGGATGGTGCGTCTATTCCATCCCAACTCCCGTTCTGCCAAGGTTTGTCCACCTATTCCCAAACCTTTGACTACGAATGCCATGAATTGTCGTCTGTCAGTCCCTTTGAGTTTTTTCGCTGTTTTGATGTAAAGAGATTTGGCGTACTCAGTCAGTTTCATGATAGATTTTAGAGACATAAGATAGGCTGCACACTGAAGTTATCTTTCTGTTATTATAGGATCATTCATTCTGTGGGACTCTCT
>NZ_JAUBQH010000166.1:0-1319 GCF_036701145.1 Microcoleus sp. Pol17C6 | reverse complement strand
CTGACAGGTGTAGGTTTTTTACGACCGGGTAGTATAAAGTCAATTAAACCAGGCGAAAATAAGGGTGATTCAACGAAACACGTGGCCGGGCGTGAAAACCTAAATGCTGAAAAATAAGCATCTCAAGGATTGGTCATGTATAGTGTCCAAACAAATGCCTCACCTGTCGATACCTCAAGCGATTGGCTTAGCGACTTGGAGCTTTGGCGTAGTCATGACCAAATCTAGCAGCTTAACCCAAGTTTCGCATTTTATTGCTGGGCTCAACGGAGAAAAGCCGAACACAGTCCGTCAGCGATTAAAAGAATGGTATCAAGAAGCCCCAGCTAAAAAAGGAGTTCATCGTCGTGAGTTGGATGTGAGTCGTTGTTTTGCTCCATTACTGTTGTGGGTACTAAGTTTACTGCCGAAAAATGTTGAGGACATTGCCTTGGCATTAGATGCCACTAGCATCGGGGATAAATTCACAGTTCTGTCGATGAACATCTTATTGGGTGGGTCGGGAATTCCTGTAGCGTGGTGTATTGTCGGAGCCACAGAACCAGGAAGTTGGAAACCTCATTGGCAAAAACAGATTTCTCAGGTTCAAGGTGTGATTCCACCAAACTTTAGGGTGATAGTTGCCGCTGACCGAGGATTGTATGCTGATTGGCTATATCAATTGATTGAAAGTGTAGGCTGGCATCCATTTCTACGCATTAACCATCAAGGAACTTATCGTTTACCCTCTCAACAGACATGGCAGCCACTGGCACATTTGGTTCGTCAAGGTGGAGAATCATGGTCTGCCGAAGTCGTATGTTTTAAAACTAATCCTCTGTCTTGTACACTCCTAGCTCGTTGGGATCTAGACTACAAAGACCCCTGGTTGATTCTGACAGACCTCAAACCCCAAGAAGCAAACGTTCTCTGGTATGGACTACGTTCTTGTACCGAATGTGTTTACCGCGATTTCAAATCCGATGGCTGGCAATGGCATAATACACGTTTACTCTCACCACAACGAGCCGAACGAATGTGGTTAGTGCTGGCTGTTGCCACTTTGTGGATGGTGTTCCTGGGTGGCACTCACGAAAATCAATCGCTTGCCTCAAATTTTCAACAACTTCCTCCTGGACATATTGTTTTAAATCAGCCTCCGAGCCTCAAAAAAGGGCGTCATTTGTCTTGTTTTCTTAAAGGCTTTGTGACTCTGATGGCTAATCTACTCAACAATCGAACCATACATCTTGAGCGTTGGAGCTCCTTCCCTCAAACTCCTGTGGATGCTTTTTATGCTTGTAACTCCTCCTAGTTGTAAAAAACCTACACCTGTCAGG
>NZ_JAUBQH010000103.1:0-10438 GCF_036701145.1 Microcoleus sp. Pol17C6 | reverse complement strand
CTCAACGCAGCTCATTTGTCTGTCTTACATGATTGAGCGGCTTGGGTGCGTGAAGCACCGTTTAGTCTAAACTCCAAACGATGAAGATAACTTACCCAACTCAGGAGGAACAGGTGGCTCTAACTCTTCTTCATTGAGTTCATCAATATCAAGATAGCTAATCGCTTTCAGCCAAGCCAGATAAAGTAAACGATAATCTCCCTGCAAAATTTCCTGGCGCAAACCTATCAAAGAGGATAGATTTCCTTCTCCCTCTATCCACCCAAAACCTTCGTCGTCGTCAATAGAAATTTCTAAGATGACAAAATTATTAATTTCAGAAACAACAATCTGATATTCAACGCAATATTTCTGCATCCGTTCAACATCAATCAGAGCTTTGGGAAAACGAAACATTAGTTGTAATGTTCCCCAATTAGCCATGTAAAACATGGCATCGAAGTATTGGACTAATAGTTCTTTTGGATCGCCTCTAAAATCTCCATAGCTATAAGTAAATATCGCCAGAGTAGAACTTAGTTGTACGCGACTAGAGAGTAGGCTGACCGCTTGTTGTTCAGCTTTAGTCAAGGGTCGATCGATGGTTTGAAACTCGTAGTATTGATATTCGCTCATAAAAATACATGGTAAGTGGGAAACTCACAGTCTTTAGACCTGAGAGGGTCATTATGGGTTACTGCAAATACATGGCAGAAATGGCAAAGGCTTGTTCAGGAGTACCGTAGAAACTGCCATTCTTGAACATACAAAGCTCATATTTTTCATTGCTATAGGTGTAAAAACCCAGACTCCAAGATTCTTCATCGCCAAAGTAGCGCAGCCGACACAGGTGAATAGGGCTATTTCGCATTCGTTCTAAATATTCCTCGCGAGATACGGGAAAGTCTTTGGGTGGGAAATCTGGGGGGCAATCAGGTTCTTTATAGGCATCAATGTAACAGAACTGACTGCGAAAGCGGATGTCTAGGCGAGTGTACTTGCCAGCGTAGTTAGCTGCAGCATAATCGAGAACACGCTGCTTTACCTGTTGTTGAACGGCTGGAGGGATTTTAACTCCGCCTGCATTTGGATCATTTTTCACCCAAGGGGACATTTAACTGCTCCGATACGCTACTGACAGAGTTAGTCTAATTGACTTGCCAAGTTTAGTTGCTAACATTTAATTAAACTTTAGATTTAAGTGGCTCAAGCTAGAGCTTAAGCTAACTCCAACGAACCTGTACCTGTAACTAAAACTGATCAATATACCTATCCCGCCTATCTATAGCAATCCTAAATGAGTCACAAAAATTTATCTTAATTAATACCAACTTAATCAGGATTGGTGAACCCCAATGTGTTTGCAATTGATTTAGGATTGCTATATCGGCTCGACGCTCGCCAACCAGCCAGAAAAACCGAATCTTTATTACCCGGTGCACTCACTTCAAATAATCTTGCCGATGCCGTTCATTCAAAGCTATTGCCAAAGATTGGGCATCAGAACAAATCCCAATTGCCCTCAAATATTGCCTCGACTTTGTGCAAGCCACTCTTGCACTCGCCTGCGGGTAAATGCACGTAGTCGAAACTGACACCCCATTCCAATCTGAGTAGCTAGCAACCCATCTCCAGCGTCCATTGTCCCAACACCGAACATTGACAGTGCCTCCGATTGGCCCAATTGCATACAAAGGCGTGTACATTAGAGTTGCCACGTCAGTTCCAAAGTGCATCGAGGAACAGCCGGGATCTGGTGACTTGCGAGGCCAAAATGCACTGCTGATTTGATATCCTGCAATTGTGTCTCCTAGTTGTGGAAAAGTCGCCCATTTTCCGCGCTCACTTAGGGGCATTGTTAAAACCACTTTTGCCACTGCGAGCAGTTTCGGATTGTTCTGATGCAGGTGTTCCCTGTTGATTATTAGCGATCGCTGATTGCACTGATTGCATTGATTGAACTGTTTGCATTAGTTCTAGTAAGTAGTTTGTCGTGTGATTATCAATACTCTTAAGGAATTTATAGACAGCAGAGGATTAACCGTCTACCAGTTTTGAAAACAGGCGGGGATAACCCAATCAGCGGGTTATCGGCTTTACCACAACCGTGATGTGTTGCCATCAAAGCGGGTGTTAGACAAAATATGTACAGCTTATCAAATACAACCAGGGGAGTTGCTGAAGTGGGAACCCGACAACATATCGTCCCTATAAAAGACCCAGAGCGCATCCAAGAATACGCTCTCAAGCTAGCCAGGGAAGGTAAACTTCAATATGCAATATTAGTGAATGTAGCTACCCAATTGCATCTGGCTTTGAAAACAAAAATTTTTCAGGAAACTGGGCAAGAAAAGTCTCCCTATGAGGACTTAAAAATTACCCCTAAATTAGTAGCACATCTAGAAAAACAATTTGAAAATTTCTTCACATCGGATTTCTGGGAAAAGAATGCTGAGTGGATTATGAATCACTTAGATATCTGGAATCAGGGAGAGACCCATTCAGACCTCCAGCCTGGAATGCTGGCTTTTTCTCCTGACCCCTCCTTCTCAAAATCAGAATCCTGGACAGAATCCCAGATAATTAATGCGTGTGGATATCATGTAGCCGATGAATTATTACAGCAAATAAATGTACAAAACTTATTAGCAGATGAATTAGCAAAAATATTAGAACTTGCGCCTCTCCCAGTTCCAGTAACTGAACCCCGATTATTCAATAATAAAGCGACTGTTGCCCTGCCAACAGCCGCTTTGATGGCTTCCAGTCTCCGTGCCCAGATCCGGACAGATTTATGGGGAGAGGCTGCCAGCAGTATTGCTGTTTTCCAACATCAAGCCAAGGGCCACTCTAGCAATTATATTGAGCATTACATTAGCAGCCCTGGTGACATTACCTTGCTCCCTTGGGATGAAGCCCAGCAAATTATTGATAAATTTGGGTTCACCAGTGCCAAACTGCACATGATTTTTGCAGCCCATACTATGAAACAGGAGACTCCTTGGCAAAGCCTATTTACACTAAAAGCTAGCGATATTGTCAAGGAAATGGGGTGGGATAAGAATCACAAAAAAACTCAAACAGAAAAGCTGCTAGAGATTGCGAAAACAGCCTTTGCTCTTGATTGTCTATTGGTCAAAGCTGTTTGGATTGAAGGAATGAATAAGAAAGGGCAAATTATAGCTAGCGCTCCTGTAGGGAGAATGTGGAATGTCTACATCAAACCCCAAGGTCAGTTAAATTTTGAAGGCAAGGTAGACAACCCCTATGAAGTATACATAACAGTCCAACCAGGATTGTGGACTCAAGATTTTTTGAACCGAGCTGGAGCTAAGTCGCGGGAAGCGTTATATCAATTTGGCTATCTTTCCCAACAGGTGCTAAGAATTGATCCGTACCATAACGAATTTGCCTTAAGACTAGCAATTCATGTCACGATAGAAAGCCGATTTCACACCAGTGGTAAATACCGAGTCTTAACCCTGCTAGAAGCGATTTTACCCAAACAAGAAATTGACTCAGCCCGCAGCGATCGCCGTAAAGCTTACAACTTAAAACAGAACTGGGATGATGCCTTACAACTCTTGATAACTTTGGCCTGGCAAATTCAATTTGACCCAGAAACTTATCCAGAGAGACTTCAGCCAGAAAACAAAGAAAGGAACCCAAAAGGCTACCTGGATCAGTGGCTGGCGGCCAAGCTCTTCATACTTCAGCCAGAACCCATCCCAGTCTTGGTAGCAAGCAAAGCTGAACCTCAACAATTAAAGCCTGCTTTGCCAAAGCCAATACCAATAACAAGTGCTGACCTGCGAAAAGCCCGTGAAGACAAGGGATGGAACCAGAGAAAATTGGCTGGCTGGTTGGGGGTCTCACAATCGCTGATTGCTCAGATAGAGCGTGGACAGCGGACTATCAGCCCAGAAATAGAGGCTAAATTGCTCAAGCTATTGGAAATCCAAGACTAAAGTTCACGGCGCGAGAACTACTGACAATCTTGGAGTTACCCAAGCCTCGAAGGAAGCTGGGGCTAAATTTATAACCGCCAAAGCGGTCAGGGCATTCTTAATTGCTGAAACCATTGCTGTGATTGCATTTTATTTTTGACTCCTGAATTCTGAGTCCTGCAATCCTAACTCCTGAATTCTGACTCCTGCAATCCTAACTCCTGACTTCTGCTATAGATGCGTTTGCCCTAACTAGCCCCCCTGAAGGACTCGTTTTTGTAATCAAGTCGGTGAGAGTCGTGTAATCAAAAAAAAAGTTTCAAAAATCGCCCTAAAAGCTTTGCTGTGTATGCGTTTGAGTTTGATTACAAAAATATCCACATCCCAGGACAAAATCATCCACATCCCAGGACAAAATCATCCACATCCCAGGACAATGTTTTTTCAAAACCTTTGCCCTGTCTTGGTTTCAGCTTTTGATTACAAGCCTTATAAGATCTAGAGAAGTTTAGATCAGCCAACCAACAGCCTTTTGCAAAAGGTGAGACAAAGAGTTATTCGCCTACCAAGGAATAGCTCCCGTGAAACCCTGCACAAAAAGACTGGGTGCATTTACCAAGCTCAGTCAGCCTCAACCCCAACTCACAGCCAGCTCAACCCCGCCTGACCCCTTCTGGCTGCCTTTCCATTTGACCAACACCGGGGGTGTCCAATGACATCGCCCATCTCCCCCCTGTCCGAATGGCTGGCTTCAGGCGCAGACCCCGACCTCATCGCCCTCAACGTCCAAACCCTCTTAGGCGACACCCCCTACACCTACCTCCTCTACGAAATCAACGCCGCCTCCGGCAGAGTCCACCCCGACGCACAATGGCGGTGGGCCAGAAAACACTACAGCCACATCGAAGCTGGTGGCTGGTGGTGCTCAGGCCTTGACCCCCTCAACAACTGGCAACCCATGTATTGGGGCTGCTTCAAACCCCACCAGCCCCGAAATACCTTTGACCCCAAAGGCAAAATCAAACCCGTCAAATACGAACACCCCCCCAAAAGCCCCACCAGAGCCTTCTTCCTGCAAGTCCCAGACCACATCTGGGCAAAAGTCGCAGCACGCTACGGTGTCCCCATCGACCCAGAGGATTTGGGAGATGGGGAGACGGGGAGACGGGGAGACGGGGAGAGGGAAGACGAAAATCTCTCCTCTGCCCCTAGCCCGTGCAGCCCCTCTGCGACCCCTACCTCATCCCTGAACCAGCCTCAGTTCTGGCAATGGGTGTGGGACAACAACATCCCCGTCATCATCGTCGAAGGCGCAAAAAAAGCCGGATGCCTACTCACACTGGGCTACGCCGCCATCGCCCTCCCCGGTGTCACCGGCGGTGTCAGAACCAAAACCCCTCAAGGGGAAAAATGCGACCCCTACCTCATCCCCGAACTCCAACACTTCGCCACAGAGGAACGTGAAATCTACATCTGCTTCGACCGCGACAGCAAACGCCAAACCATCCAAAACGTCAACCGGGAAATTGGCAAACTCGGCCGCCTGTTCACAGCCGCCAAATGCCCCGTCAAAGTCATCAACCTGCCAGGGCCAGAAAAAGGCGTTGACGATTTCGTGGTATCGAAGGGCTCCGATGCCTTCAGCGCCCTCAAAAATGAAGCGCAAGGCTTCCAATTCTGGCTTGATAGGGAATCATGGCTTTTAACCTATCCCGCCTCTTTAAAGCTAAATTCTCGCTATTTGGGAAAACTCCCCTATCCAGAGTCCGGGTTAGCCTGCATCAAAGCCCCCAAAGGCACCGGTAAAACCCAAGCCCTGACTAACTTAGTCTCACAATCCCTTTCCACAGGCGATCGCCGCGTGCTGATAATTACCCACAGGATTCAACTGGGCAAGGCTATCTGTGCCAGCTTAGGAATCAACTACATCGACGAAACCAGAGACTCAGCCGAGGGTCAACTGTTCGGATACGGCTTGTGCATAGACAGCCTCCACCCATTGTCTCAAGCTAAATTCAATCCTGAAGATTGGTTCGGTGCGATCGTCATCATCGATGAGTGCGAACAAGTCATCTGGCACGCCTTAAACAGTTCAACTTGCCGCGAAAACCGAGTCACCATCTTGCAAACTTTGCAAGAACTCATCCACAATGTCTTGACAAGTGGCGGCTTAGTTGTTGCCCAAGATGCAGATTTATCCGATTACAGCATTGATTACTTAATAGCCATAGCAGGCATTCCTATTTCGCCTTGGGTTGTTGTTAACGAGTGGCAGCCCAAACGAGGGCGAGATGTGACGTTTTTTGCCACTTCTAACCCGGCATCACTGTATGTTCAAATGGAGAAGATTCTCTCTCAAGAAGTCACTTGTTGTGACATTGAAAGCCGTGCTGAATATTGCCATATAAACGCTACTGAACGTAGCTCTATAAACCCTAGTAAATATCACCCTGTAGAGCTACACCGACCGCGCATTATGGTTGTAGAAGATTCACAAAAAGTCACCGGAAAATGGTCTTGTCGCAACCTGGAAACACAACTGCAACGACGCTTTCCAAATCATCGAATTTTTAGGATTGATAGCGAATCAGTAGCAGATCCAAATCATCCCGCTTATGGCTGCATTGAGCAACTCAATGCTCAGATCAAAAACTACGATATTATCATCGCCAGCCCCACGATTGGCACTGGTGTGAGCATCGATATCCGAGGTTACTTTACAGCAGTTTTTGGCATTTTTAAAGGGGTGGTACCCGTCAATGACGCTTTGCAAGCTCTAGCCCGTGTAAGGGATGAAAATGTGCCTTGGTTTGTTTGGACTCAACAATTAGGTTTCGGCAAAATTGGCAATGGCAGCGCTAGTTATCGAGCAATAATTAAATCTCAGCAGAAAGTCATTAAAACTAATATCAAACTGTTGCACGGTGTGGATTTTGACATAGATATGGCTCACGACCCGGTTCACTTGCGGACTTGGGCTTTAATGGCAGCTAGAATCAACGTTGGAATGTGGAACTACAGAGAGGCTATTTTGGAGGGATTGAAGGCTGAAGGGCATCAGATAACATTGTGTCGAGAGACTCAATTACATCGGGAGATTAAAGTTCTGCAACTGCAACAATTGGCGGCTCACAATTGCCAAGACTGGGATTTATTGGAACAGCTAACTGAGCAAGCGCAAAAATTAGAAGAGGAGTTGGAAAATTTAGAAAATGTAGCTAATTGTCTTAGTGATGAGGCCAAAGTAATCAGGGAAGAGAATAAGGTAGCTGAGGCTTTAGGGGTTGCCAATGCTGAAAACATTACTCTGTCTGAATACCTGAAATTGAAGGACAAGCGGGCTAAGACGAAGCTAGAATTAGAGAAGCAGCGTAAATATCAACTGTGGGATACTTATGGAGTGCCTATTACGCCAGAACTAAAACTCAGAGATGATGATGGCTGGTTGCCAAAAATTAGCCTGCATTATTATCTAACTTATGACCCTGAATTTGTCAGATTGCGAGATAAAAATCACTTGGCTGGACATCAGGAAAGGGGTAAAGGTAAGGTTTGTCCCCAAGATTTGCGCTTATTTACCGCAAGGGTGGAAGCACTTAAGAAATTGGGAGTGATGGAGTTCTTAAACCCAGATAAAGAATTTCGAGGGACTGACGCGCAAGTGATAGCTTTTGCTGAGCGGGTTAAGCTATGTTCTGTTGATGTGAAAGACTTTTTGGGCATCAGCGTCAATCCCAAGGCTAAGCCAATGGAGGTGGTGCAGTATATTTTGAGGGGTAAGCTGGGCTTTACTTTGCGGCGGCTTCGCCAAGAAAGGTCGGAGGAACGAGATACTAAAGGTCGGCCCAAACGCATTAGGGTTTACCAGTTTGAGTTTCCCCAGGATGGCAGGGAGGCGATTTTTGAGGTTTGGCAGCAGCGGGATAAAGAGGCAGTGTCGGCGGAAGGTGCACGAGAGTGTTTAGAAGGGGTTTCTAGTGGCACAGGGTCGGATAATAATATGGGGATATCTGAGGGTGTGTTTTCTCAGGATTTGCCTCAACAGAATGATCAGGTGGTCTCGGCCAGCACAGGGTCGGATAATAATATAGAGATATCAAAGGATGTGTTTTCTCAGGATTTCCCTCAACAAAATAATGAAGTGGAAACTGCTGGCACAGGGTCGGATAATAATATAGGGATATCAGAGGTTGTGCCGCCTCTTGGTTTATCTCAACAAAATAATGAAGTGGAAACTGCTGGCACAGGGTCGGATAATAATATAGGGATGTCAGAGGTTGTGTCGCCTCTGGATGAGGAATGGGCTCACACTACTCAAGTGTTCGGAGTGGAAGCTGCACCCGCAGAAGCATTAACAACAGAAGGGATGGGAGTTGCAGCTTCATATCAGGCGATAGAACCCGAAAATCACGCTATTCCCACTTATGAGGCAAAAGTACCCCAAATGGCACCGTCTGAGCTGAAAGTTGGTGAGGTGGTGAGGTTCTGCGGTGAAGTTCAGAAATATGTCGTTAGAGCTGTTGCAGGGGCTCAGGTAATGGTGAAATCCCTGTTTTCGGGGCAATTCGTCAACACTTACGCACACCGCTTAGAGCTTGCAGAAGGGGGGACAGGTTGACACTCTCAGGACGGGGCTTTAGACCCAATTTTGCCGTAAGATTGTGAATGCAGTCAGGTCGCCCCTATTCTATGATATTTGAATGAATCGCACGATTCCCGAACAAGAATCCCTCACCGTCGAGTTTAAGAGCGATCGCACTCGCCTACCGGACAAAGACCTGATTGAAACCGTCGTCTGCCTTGCCAATACAGACGGAGGCTCCATTTACCTCGGCGTTGAAGATGACGGTCAAATAACAGGTTTGCACCCCCAACACCAAAACCTATCCACCCTAGCAGCCATGATTGGCAACCGCACCAACCCCCCAGTCAGCGTGCGCGTTACAGCGTTGCTAGAAGCAGGTCAAACCATTGCCTGCATAGAAGTCCCCAAATCACCCCGCATCGTCGCCACCTCTGACGGACTCCTGCAACGCCGCCGCCTGCAAGTAGACGGAACACCCCAATGCGTCCCCTTTTATCCCTACGAATTTGCCACTCGCCAGTCAGACTTAGGCGTTCTCGATTACTCCTCATTACCCGTCACCGGATCGTCTGTCACCGACTTTGACCCCCTGGAACGCGAACGTCTGCGACAATTAATAGAGCGATATGGGGGCGATCGCACTCTGCTATCCTTAACCGATGAAGAACTCGACGGCGCTTTAGGGTTCGTGCGTTCTACCGATGGAATTCGCTTTCCCACCGTCACCGGACTGCTGATTTTAGGACGAGAAAGCGCCCTCCGCGAACACTTACCCACCCACGAAGTCGCCTTTCAAGTCCTCGAAGGCACCCAAGTACGAGTCAATGATTTTTACCGCACCCCCTTGCTAAAACTGTTTGAGCGAGTTATGGAACAGTTCGAGGTGCGCGTTGAAGAAGATGAAGTGCAAATCGGTTTATTTCGCGTCCCCGTTCCCAACTACGATCGCCGCGCCTTTCGCGAAGCCTCAGTCAATGCCCTCATCCACCGAGATTACACTAAATTGGGAGCCGTTCACATCCGCTGGGAAGATTACGGAATTACCATCAGCAACCCAGGGGGTTTTGTTGAAGGTGTCACCTTAGATAACCTGCTAGTCGTAGAACCCCGACCGAGAAACCCCTTTCTAGCCGATGCCATTAAACGCATCGGACTCGCCGAACGAACTGGACGCGGTGTAGATTTAATCTATCAGGGGTTATTGCGCTACGGAAGATCCGCCCCTGATTATCGAAGCACAAACTCTCATTCAGTTGCCGTCAGACTGCCAGGGGGGGAAGCCGACTTAGGACTGTTGCGCGTAGTGATTGAAGAGGAAAATCGCCGTCAAAGCCCACTCCCCGTTGACTCTTTAATCGCTTTAGGACAATTGCGACAAGAGAGGCGGTTAGACACGGCTACTCTCGCCCGTGCCATTCAGCGAGATGAAGCGATCGCCCGCAGCGTGTTAGAACGATTAGTTGAAGCTGGTTTGGTAGAAGCGCGTGGTGTCAAAAAAGGACGCACCTACACCCTTAGCCCCTTAGTTTACCGAGAACTGGGACAATCCGCTGATTACGTTCGGCAAGCTGGCTTTGAACCCATTCAGCAAGAGCAAATGGTGCTTCAATATGTAAGGACTCACGGCAGAATTACCAGAAAAGAAGCTGTGGAACTTTGTCGTATCAGCGAAGACCAAGCTAGTCGCCTGCTGCGGAAGTTGACTGATGCCAACCAGTTGAAATTAGAGGGTCAAGGCCGCGCGTCATATTATGTTGTTTTCTCGCTATAAAACACGCGATGCGCCTTTTAAACACGCGCCGCGCCTTTTAAACACGCGCCGCGCCTTACTATGACATGAGTTTAATCAAAACTGTAGTTTAGACTAAAAAATGAGCGCAGCTAAAAGTAGCTACCTTTGAATCTTAGGCAAGCTGTTGCTCAAAAA
>NZ_JAUBQH010000165.1:0-1341 GCF_036701145.1 Microcoleus sp. Pol17C6 | reverse complement strand
CACCCGGGTTCGGGTCTATAAACAGTGACCTGTGCTTTCGCACGGGCGCTCTTGTCAAACTCGCTTTCGCTTTGGCTTCAACCCATAGGGTCTTAACCTGCCACTGCCTATAACTCGCCGGCTCATGCTTCAACAGGCACGCGGTCAGACGTTAAATCGTCCTCCCACTGCTTGTAAGCTAACGGTTTCATGTTCTATTTCACTCCCCTTCCGGGGTTCTTTTCACCTTTCCCTCGCGGTACTGGTTCACTATCGGTCACACAGTAGTATTTAGCCTTACGAGATGGTCCTCGCTGATTCACACGGGATTTCACGGGCCCCGTGCTACTCGGGATACAGTCACGCTCTTTTCTACTTTCGACTACAGGACTTTCACCTTCTCTGGTGCAGCTTTCAACTGCTTTGTCTAGCTTGAAGATACGTTTGTTGACTGTCCCACGACCCCAGAAGTAAAAACCTCTGGTTTAGGCTGTTTCCCGTTCGCTCACCACTACTTGGGAAATCGCTATTGCTTTCTCTTCCTCCAGCTACTAAGATGTTTCAATTCGCTGGGTTCGCCGCTATCAGTCTATGTATTCAACTGATGCTTACTGGGTTGCCCCATTCGGACATCTCCGGCTCAATGCTTGCTTCCAGCTCCCCGGAGCTTATCGTCGGTCGCCACGTCCTTCTTCGCCTCTGTGTGCCTAGGTATCCACCGTTAGCCCTTTGTAACTTGACCACTTGATTTTTTCATGGTGGTCGCTTGTCAGATCCTCCGATTGCTCGGATAACTGACACGCTTTGATGACTTAATTTCTATGCAGTTTTCAAGGTTCTGACTAGAGTTCTAGACTCCAGCATTCCGACTTTCACTCTCGATAGTCTAGGTGCTGATTTCTATTTTTTTGTAGTTGGTTACAGTTAGTGAGAGTGGAGGTAAGCGGACTCGAACCGCTGACTTCCTGCGTGCAAGGCAGGCGCTCTACCAACTGAGCTATACCCCCACTAAGCAAGTTCTGATTTTGATTGTCTGAGTCCTGAATTAATCCTGAATTAATTCTTGATTATCCATTACTCATTACTGACAATTCATCACTTTTTTTCCAGGTGGGCCATCCTGGATTTGAACCAGGGACCTCACCCTTATCAGGGGTGCGCTCTAACCAACTGAGCTAATAGCCCGCGAGTTCCGAACCAGTTAATAGTTTGAAAGCTTTGACATCTATTCCTCGAACGACCAGGGATGACTGATAACGACCTATTGTTTAGGTTCGGTCTATTATCAGATGGTCTCCCTAAAAGGAGGTGATCCAGCCACACCTTCCGGTACGGCTACCTTGTTACGACTTCACCCCAGTC
>NZ_JAUBQH010000008.1:0-145147 GCF_036701145.1 Microcoleus sp. Pol17C6 | reverse complement strand
CCAATCTTCAAAAATGGTTCGTGGAAATTTTCGCTAAACCCACATAGCTGTTGGATCATTTTTTTTGTGGAGGTCTCTTATTCCCTATCGAAAATCGAAAATCGTATAACTTGTCGCCCTCTGTCGCTGCTCTCAATTAATACTAAAGTTTTTACCTCTATAGCATCCTTGAAAAGAAGTTAAACTGGTGCGGTTTCTCTGTTCCAATTTAGTCACGAGGGAAGAAGTATTGGTACTTTCAGCGGTAGCATCCCAGTTGTAAATAAAGTCGCCGAGATTGTCTCCGGTTTCTTCGTAGCTGTGCTCTTCTACCGGAATTCCCGAAACTCCTGAAACAGTTTGGTTGTGGTATCCGTTAACAATGATTTTTTCGATTACGGCTCCCGGTTCTGCGGTAATGTTCCATTGCACCGGTTCGTAGGCTGAAAGTGCGAGAATTATGGGCTTGCTGCGGCGTTCTACTTTGACTTCGATCGCACTTTGTGATAAATCTCGGTTCTTGTGATCGGCATTGGCTTCGTAAACGCCTATTAAATGAAGTTCTTTGTTTCCGCTTGAGGAACCGATATAACCTGAAAAATCGTCGGAACCGCCAAGCCCGCAGTTGGCGCCAGAACTAATTGGGGAAATAAAAGCAGCTTTTTCGGCTATTTTCTGCTGCACCGCCGGCACAACCCACAATCCGGTTCCGATGCCTAAAGCACCTATCAAAGCGGCCGCGATACCGAAAGGAAGGGCATTTGTGAGGTGGCGAACAACTGGTTTGGCTGTTAGTTGAGATAGCGTTTGCTGCCAAGTTTCACCAGTTTGCCGATCGGCATTGCCACCATCGAGACAAGCCAATAAACCTAAACTTTCCGGCTGTTCGAGCAGACTTTGAACAGTTTTCCCTTCCCCGACATAGAGATTTCTAGTTTCGGTATCTAAAAGCAGCCAGTAGCGATCGCCCTCGCCGAGGTTGTACTCTTGTACCGCAGGATCGACTAAATCGTGCTGCAAAAACACCAGCCAAGCCATATTATTGCCCGTGCCGACTGTTTTGCCGTCGCTGGAAATAAGTTGGTCGATGTCGGGTTCCCAGCGCCAAGCTACCCAGCGACTATCTCCTCGATAGCCGAGGGATTTTTCTAGTTGCGGATGAGCGGTTATTTCTAAGCGTTGAACTAAGTTTGACACTAGATTTCCTCCTCAAGTGCGTTAGCGAAGCCCTCGCAGAGGATCGGGTCTAGAGCAATTTTGTTCCAATTTATTAAAACAAATATTTTGCTCATGAAGAGCCTCCGAATAATCGGGTTAATTTTGTCTGGCTAATGTTATCAGCCGATAATTTCCAAACCACACTGGCTTAACAAAAATATGCCTGTTGAATGGTTTAGCGTGAGAACTTGGAGCTGGCGAGAACCCGCCTGGTAATAATTTTAACCTGTGCCGATCGCTAATCCTGTTACGGATTAAAGCTGGCTATTTCTCACTGCTTCTACCTGGTTGTCCAGTTTTGAAAGAGTGCTTCGCCGATAGCGTCTACAAGTTCTTAGCTTAACTTTTATTTGGCTACTCTGCTACAAAATATGCCGATCGCACCTGACATCAATATTACGCAGGAAAATAAATATTCCGGCTTTCTCGCGGGTGAAATATCCCTTAAAAAGAGAACGTTTCCGAGAAACCCGGTTTCTGTAAAAGTTCTGACACTTCGCCTATTACTGGCGGGGGCCATCAATCGCATCTCTAGTCGGTGCCACACCTCCAGGGCCAAAGGAACTCGGCGGTACTCTCGGAAGATTGATATTGGGATTGGGAACTAAATCGCCGTTGCCGCCGCCAGCAGTTCCACCCGTGGGAGACGCACTATTATTGGGACTGGTACTCGGTGAACTTCCCTGATTGAGATTATTCTGATTGGTATTCGGCGAAGTTCCCGGAGTGGGATTATTGGGAGTGATATAGGGCGAACTTCCCGGATTGAGATTATTGGGATTGGTACTCGGTGAAGTTCCCGGATTGGCATTGGGAGTACCTGCGGGTGAAGTTCCCGGATTGGCATTGGGAGTACCTGCGGGCGAACTTCCCGGATTGGCATTGTTGGGAGTACCTGCGGGCGAAGTTCCCGGATTCTGATTATTCTGATTGTTGGGATTTGCCGTGCCTGTTGGAGTAGTTATCGGGGTGCCGACAGCATCTCTGGTTAGGGCGTTGGGGTTCGGGGGAGGAGGCGGAGTGCCTGCATTGGGGTTATTTGCAGGAGCATTGCCCGCCACCGGATTAGTGTTTTGGGGAGCAGCATTGCTGCCGCACAAGCTGACTAAATCAAAAGTTGTGCCGCCTCGGGTTTCGATGAAGCAAACCGGCACATTTACATCGGGGTTTGAGGCTCTGGGAAAATCGGCTGTTCCCGGCATGGGACGGCTAAAGGCAGCTTCAGCCATCAGTGGGGTCAATGCCGCCGATAGAGCGGCGATTGTTCGCAATAATCTCATCAGCGTTTCCTCAAATGTATAATTTTATTTTCTCCAGTATTGCCCATAAATTGCTAAGTGTCGTCACTCTAAAAGCCGATCGATCTTTTTGACAACTGCTTCTTATGGGCCACCGCTGGCTGAAACATCTCCCGAACGCAGAAAGTACAGGTAGAAAAAGGCGAAAGTGCAACAGTCGCGCATCCGTTGCCCTTCTTCCTGGATATTTTTAGTAGCGAATTCGTGGGTCAACGTAAGCATTCAAAATATCAATTACAATGCTGGCAATTACGACAATTGCCGCAAAAAACACCACAATACCTTGAACAGTTGGATAATCCCGCAAGCTAATCGCTTCGTAAAGGCGATTTGCCAACCCGGGCCAAGAAAAAGTAACCTCTGTTAAAATAGCACCGCCCAACAGTGCAGCAAAAGTCAATCCTAAGACAGTAATCACCGGAATTAGTGCATTTTTCAGAGCGTGAGCCCATAAAATCTGGAATTCGGGAATACCTCTAGCTCTAGCTGCTTCGACATAATCTGCTTGCAAAGTTTGCTTGAGATTCACTCTGACAATGCGCTCGAAAATGCCGCTCAAAAGAATCCCCAATGTCAAACTCGGAAGTGCCAAATAATGTAAAGATGTGAGAAACTGAGCAGGGTTAGCACTCAGGAGACTGTCAATAGTGTATAGTCCTGTGTAGCCTTCGGGGGCTGGGAATGTCACGGGAAAGCGAGTTCCCAAGGGAAACCATCCCAACTGCACCGCGAAAATTAATTGCAAAACCATGCCGGCCCAAAAAGCGGGCAGCGAGTAAGTAATAATGCCAAACAAACGGCCCGCAGCATCGAAAATAGTGTTGGGGCGGGATGCTGCCAGGGAACCGATACTGATGCCGACAATTAAAGCTATGGCCATGCTACAAACTGCTAATTCCACTGTAGCGGGGAAATAATCTCCGATAATTTGCCACACGGTTTGTCCGCGAGTGGTGATGGAGGTTCCCAAGTCGAAGCTCAACAAGTCTTTCATGTATTTGAGATATTGCTGCCACAGGGGTGCGTCCAGGCCCAGTTGAGTTCGCATTGCTTCTTTGGCTGCTGCGGGAGCTCGTGAGCCGAGAATGGCATCTATGGGGTCGCCCGGAGTGGCCCGCAACAATAAAAATACTGCTGTGGTGATTGTCCACAACATTAGGGGTGCGAGAAGCAAGCGGAGAAAAATATAAGATTGCAGGGCTTTGGAACGAGACATAATATTTGGGAATTACGAATTGGAAATTGAAAATAGACAGTTGAGTGGATTTTACTTACATCTTGCACTATTCTCAAGAACAGGAAAGATGCCTGTTCCACAACAGATAAATTTTATTTTGAACCGTTGCTCCTAGCCAGCCCTGAAAGGATGATTGAGAATGGCGCAAGATCTCAGTTTTAGCGATTGTCGATCGACTTTTTCGCAATTCCCGATTTTCTTATTCCCCCAGCAGCGATTCAAATGCAGCTTGCAAAGACTTGATATCGCCTACTCTGGCTACTAACAAGTTTTCGCTGCCGGCATCCTGGAGCCTGTGTCTCCAATACTGGATGCTATCGGAATTGTTCATCCAGAAACTAATCACGGTGTCTACAACTCGATCGACATCCCAGCCGCGGTTAGGAGAAACTGTCTCTACGGATGCCACAAACGCATCGAGAGTGCACTTGCGGTTTGCCAAGTATTCTACACCGGACGGCTGCTGTTGTTGCAGCAATTCCTGCTGCTGGTTAAAAAATGTTAAAGTTGGAGATACGCCTAGGATTTCAAATGTATAGTTCATGTCATCCTCCAGAAGTATTATTTTGCCAAAATGTCGAGCGTCCCAAAAAGCCAAAAACGCTTTACTTTGCTGGCGTTGATGAAATGCAGATGCTTCAATTATCCTCTTTGTAGTCGCTCAGGGTTTTGGCGGCTTATCTTATTAATAGCAAATTTTTTAACACCAGATTGTCACAGAATTTACATTTGTCCTGGCACTGTAGAAAAAATTAAAATTAAAATTTTATTAACCAGGCGTAAGGAAGACAATGCCCACCCGGAGAAAGTTAGGTTATTTTAGATTTAAAAGTTTAGATTAAAAAATTGAATAGTTGGCAATGACTGATGACAACCAGGGTGGGGATCACTGCCCTAAAGTTGCTTTTTTTACGGGGAGTGACTTTTTGACCGGGAGTCTGCAGAGCGATCGCCACATTCAGGCAAGTAGTGGCATGATTAATATTACAATTTTTTACCGTAGTGGTGGAAACCTCAGCCCCGTTTTGAGCGACCAGCGACTGCACTTCACTATTTGTGTACAACATTGTAACTTATATCGAGGCGCCCTTTGAAGCGACAAACGATAGGCAAACCAGGTAGGTGTCAGAATATTGATGTTATTGAAAAGTCTGAGCAGTTGTGTGATGAAAAGCTCGCCCAAGATGTCACTGAGCCTAGTTTTGTTGATACCGCTGGTGGTGCAAATCTCCGTAGCAGTCGGCGTGACTGGATGGCTGTCGTTTCGCAACGGCCAGAAAGCCGTCAATGACCTTGCTACTAGGTTAAGCTTGGAAGTTGCAGCGAGGACGAAAGAAAATTTCCGCAGTTTTGGGGATGTGTCTCATTTATTTCTGCAAATGAATACTGCTGCGATCGCCTCTGGAAACTTAGATCCGGAAGACTTCCCCAACTTAGAGCGCTATTTGTGGAACCAGACCAAGCTGAGCGATCGAAATACAACCATCTACTACGGCGACGAACAGGGCAGATTCCTCTTGCTCAAGCGAGAAGCAGAACATTTAGTATACATCAGAGATGAATCAACCGCTCCAAACCGCCAAATTTATCGCCTAGATAGCCAAGGAAATCGCACTGAGCTAATCAAAACCTTCCCCTATGACCCCCGTACTAGACCGTGGTACAAAGCTGCCAAACAGTCAGGCAAAGCCACTTGGTCTCCCATCTACACCTTCGCAGCACCGCCAGTGCTGGGGATTACGCCGGTGATGCCCATCTACAACCAAACGGGTAGCCTGCAGGGGGTACTGGCAATTGACCTAACTCTTTCTCAAATCAGCGATTTTCTTAAAAGCATCAAAATTAGCCCGTCGGGACAAGTCTTTGCGATCGAACGCAGCGGGAAAATAGTCGCCAGTTCCACAGACGAATTGCCCTTTGTCACCGACAAAGACGGACAAAAACGGCTGTTGGGGACACAGAGCAAAAATTTGCTAATTCGATCGGCCTCCACATACTTGCAACAACGATTTGGTAGTTTTGAAAAAATTGACAGCCAAGGACAGTTTACCTTCGAGATAGACGGCAAACGTCAATTTATTACCGTTGTTCCCCTGCAAGACGGTCGCGGCCTCGATTGGCTGATTGTAGTTGCAATCCCGGAAGCAGATTTTATGGAGCAAATTAACGCCAACACTCGGACAACTATCTTATTGTGCTTTTTTGCCTTCGTACTGGCGAGCGCACTCGGAATTTTCACCACTCGCTGGGTTGTCAAACCGATTACCCGATTGTTGCAAGCTTCCAAAGCTTTAACAAAAATGTCGGAATCATCCGACTTCACCTCCCCAGAATTAGACGGCCAAGTCGAAGTTCAAGGAGTCAAAGAACTCGGTCTCCTGGCTCAGTCTTTCAACCAAATGGCTAGACAATTGCGATCGTCTTTTGTTGCCCTAGAACAAACCAACTCTAGTTTAGAACAGCGAGTAGCAGAGCGGACGGCCGAACTCAAAGCCGCAGAAGCAGAATTGCGGGCTTTGTTTGCAGCTATGAACGAATTAATTATAGTTGTGGACTCCACCGGCCGCTACTTAAAAATTGCGCCCACAAATCTTTCTCTGATCTACAAACCAGCCGAAGAATTAGTTGGAAAAACAGTCACAGAGGTGTTTCCGCAAGCTATAGCCGACAATTTTCTCAACCACATCCGAGCAGCTTTAGATACTCAGCAAACTCTCAGCATCGAGTACGATTTAACCATTGGCGACCGCGAAGTTTGTTTTGCCGCCAGCATTTCACCGCTTTCAGAAGAATCCGTCATTTTGGTAGCCCGCGACATTACCGAACAGAAGCGAGCCGAATCGGCGCGACGCCAAAGGCAAAAACAATTGCTCAAACAAAATACGGTTTTGGTAGAACTGGCAAGAAATAAAGCGCTGTATCGAGGCGATTTGCAAGTAGCTTTGAGGCAAATCACCGAAGCGGCGGCTCATACCCTAGATGCAGAACGAGCCGGAGCATGGTTGTACGATGAAAGCCGATCGAAACTGCAATGTCTCGACCAATTTAGCCGCAGCAACCACCAGCATTCCCAAGGTAATGAACTCGCAGCAGCAGACTATCCAGCTTATTTTAAAGCTTTGGAAGAACACCGGACGATCGCAGCCGAGGACGCTCTCTCAGATATTAGAACTAGAGAATTTGCCGAATCTTACTTTTCACAAGCTGGCACTACTTCTACCTTAGACGCGCCAGTGCGCCTCGGCGGACAAACAGTGGGAGTCATCTGTATCGAACAAGTGGGAACTACTCGCAACTGGACATTAGAAGAACAAAATTTTGCTGCTTCCCTCGCAGATTTAGTATCATTAGCGATCGAAGCCAGCGAGCGCGATCGTACACAAAGTGCTTTGCGTCAAGCAGAACAAAAATATCGCAGCATCTTTGAAAATGCCGTCGAAGGCATTTTTCAAAGAACCCCCGAAGGCCACTTCTTGAGCGTAAATCCAGCTTTAGCCCGCATCTACGGCTACGCCACTCCCGAAGAATTGACATCCAATCTCACAAACATCAGGCAGCAAGCTTACGTCAATCCTCAGCAGGGCGACAAGTTTATGCGGGTGATGGAAGAATTCGGAGAAGTTTCGGGGTTTGAGTCACAAGTTTACCGCGTTGACGGCAAGGTAATTTGGATTTCCGAAAGCGCGCGTGCAGTGTGCGACGCCGACGGCAAGGTACTCTACTATGAAGGCAGCGTCGAGGATATTAGCGATCGCAAAGTCTTTGAATCCGCCTTGCAACTCGCCCTAGAAGCAGCCGAAGCCGCTTCCACCGCAAAAAGCGCATTTTTAGCAAACATGAGCCACGAACTGCGAACACCTCTGAATGCCATCATCGGCTACAGCGAAATGCTCCAAGAAGAAACCGCAGAATTGGGTTACGATGAACTCACCCCAGATTTAGACAAAATTCGCACTTCCGGCAGACACTTGCTATCGCTAATTAACGACATTCTCGACATTTCTAAAATCGAAGCCGGTCGCATGGATCTTTACTTAGAAACCTTCGACATCGCCGCCTTAATTGAAGAAGTAGCATCCACCGCCGCGCCGCTAATTGAGAAAAACGGCAACACTCTAAACCTGCACCAAATTACGAATATCGGCACTATGCACGGTGACATTACCAAAGTGCAGCAGATTTTATTAAATTTGCTGAGCAATGCCGCCAAATTCACTCAAAACGGTACAATTACCCTCACAGCCAGCCGAGAAAAAATTGCGGACGACAGCAGCGAAGCAAAACCAGAAAACACTTCTGAACCTGCGGCAAGTTCTCAATCTTCAATTGCTACTAAAGAATTTTTAGTTGTTAATTGTACAGATACAGGAATTGGGATGACTCCCGACCAGTTGCAGCACATTTTCCAACCCTTTACCCAAGCAGACGCTTCCACCACCCGCAAGTACGGCGGCACTGGTCTGGGACTAGCAATAAGCCAGCGTTTTTGCCTAATGATGGGTGGCAATATTTCAGTAAAAAGTCAGGAGGGTGTTGGTTCTACTTTCAGCATCCGCTTACCTGTTAATCCGCCAAATTAGGGTTGATAGTAAATCCGAGTTCACTGTTCACTGTTCACTGTTCACTGTCAACCGTCAACCGTCAACATCATTCCGGTGTAACCGGAAATGATAGGATGGCACACGCAGCATTCAATTTGAGAAAAAAAGAATGCTGGCGCACCTTACAAAAGAAGTTCCCCTACAAAATGGGGACTTTAAACGAAGTAGGGAAACTAAAAGTAAAAAGAACATTCTGTTTAGGTTTTATTTTTTACTTTTATCTTAGTCATCACGGCTGTGTACTTGGGTTAGATTCTCCATCCACCACCCCACTCGTATTTATGTTTTCAGCCATATCTCGTTTTCCCTTATCAATAAACCATTTATACTGAGCTAGCGTTTCGGGACGAGCCTTGCTCATACACTTTTTTTCCCAGTCCAATTTATTTTTTTTATCGTCCGCTCGCTGTTTGTCGTTTGTTTTATCTTTTCTCCCTTCCATAACCTTTTTCCTAACCTCTGCGAGTAAGCAATAAGCCATGCCTCCACCGAGCTGTTGTTCTATAATTTTTTCGTAAGGATTCAGGTCACTGAACTCCTTGCTGGGCAAAGACTTTAGATCTGGAGCTTGATGCTAAATAAATCTCTATTCTCAATAAAAGACAAAAAATGACAGTTTTTCGTCCTTTATTGACAATCAACCACGAAAGGCAAAAACCCTTATTTTGCCCTACAACCCTTGCCAGACAAGCGTTGGAGCCGCAAGTTTTTAGACCTGAATCCTTACATTTTTTCGTCTAGATCAACTGCTTTTCGGAGTTCTTTTTCAGCCTCGTCGTAAAGTTTTTGTTCGAGCAGTACCCAGCCCAAGTTTAGACGCAGTTCATAGTTGAGTTGATGATTGTCATCTTTTTTTCTAGGTCCTTTAGGCAACGCTTGTTGTAATCCAATTCGCAGTAAAGATTCAGCGGAACTCAGTTTTCCTTGGCTAATATAAACACGACCTAAATTATTAAAGGCGCGGGCATCTCCTCGCTCTAAAACTATTTGATAATGCTTTTGAGCTTGATCTAGATATCCCAAAGATTCGGAGATTTTTCCCAAGGCAATTAGAATGTCAGAATTCTCGGGAGTTATTTTGACCGCTTGCTCGTATTTCGCTTTGGCTTTTACCAGTAAACCTTTTTTGTACAGTTTGTCTCCCTCTTGAGAGTTCCACTCCCCAATCCGAGGCAAAAAGTTATAGACTCCCACAGAAGCCAACAATAACATTGCGGTAATTCCCAAGGTTGCTTGACTGTGAAACTGGGGAGAAATATTAAGTTTTTTGAGGATGTTTTTAATCTTATCTTGTCCTGTGTTCTGCAAGGTGCGGATTAGCGTGAGAAGTAACCCTCCTTGTCCCAGCAGGCCAAAGGTTTCAGCGATACCGAATCCTCCCGTGGAAAAGAGTTGGATGAAGGTTGTCATATAGGCCCCTACCGCCGTCAATCCAGCGATTGTCAGCCCGTTGAACAACGGATCGAGGGGATGTGATTGGGAAACTTTTTCGTCGGAAGTCGGTTCGAGGAACCACCACCAAGCTTCTGGGGAGGGGTGAAATGTCGATCGCCATTCTGCTAATTTTGCTCCTCTGGCGATCGCATCGGCTTGTTGTTTCAGGAAGTTGTCCAATTCGAGTAGTTTAGCCAAACTTTCCAAAGAAATCTGGGTTTTATCGCTGAGTGCTTCTTTGATGGCATCGCGAGCAACTAAAATCTGGAGAACTTTTATTTCTGAGGGTTCAGACTTGGCCAATTTTAGGTTAGTGAGAGCATCAGTATATTGAGCTAAGGCCTGTTCTAATTTCACGAGCCGACTGGAATAATTAGATTACTGAAAAAATTTTACAGCAAATTGCAGGTATATACTTGAAGATAATTGTAGCCCACAGTTGCAGCACATTTTCCAACCCTTTACCCAAGCAGACGCTTCCACCACCCGCAAGTACGGCGGCACCGGTTTGGGATTAGCAATTAGCCAGCGTTTTTGCCTCATGATGGGCGGCAATATTTCCGTAAAAAGTCAGGAGGGTGTTGGTTCTACTTTTACCATTCGCTTGCCGATTAATCCGCCAAATTAGAGGGCGTAACTGTTACACCTGCTCTGTCTGAAAACTAGAAATTACTAACTCCAAATTACCTTTGAATGCTTCTCGGATCGAGAGCATCCCGCAACCCATCCCCCAATAAATTAAACGCCAAAACAGTCAAAATAATCAGTATCGCCGGAGGCCAAACCAACCAAGGCTGCAACACTAAAATCGAAGCATTAGTAGACAGGGATAGTAAATTCCCCCAAGAAGGATCGGGCTGTTGAATTCCCAAGCCAATTAAACTCAAAACCGACTCGGCTACAATAAAACCCGGAACAGACAAAGTAGCAGAAATAATTACATAAGTAGCAGTTTGTGGCAAAACGTGGCGGACAATGATATAAATTGGGTTGGCGCCCATTGCCCGCGCCGCTTGCACGAATTCTAGCTGTTTAATTGACAGTACCTGACCGCGAATTACCCGCGCCAAACCCGCCCAATTGATAAATGAAGTAATGAGCACAATCAATATAAATCGCTGGGCGCTTGTTAATCCCGGGGGCAACACTGCTGCTAGCGCTACTAATAAATAAAGACCGGGAATCGTCATCAATACTTCGGCGAAGCGCATTAAAATACTATCAATCCAACTGCCGAAATAACCCGATATGCCTCCGATAAACAATCCCAAGGGAAAAGAAATGGCTATGCCCACTAAACCGATGCTGAGGCTAATTCTGCTGCCGTGTACTAAGCGACTGAATTGATCGCGCGCTTGTTCATCCGTTCCTAAAAGGTTAATTTGACCTTCTCCTGTAGTGCCAAACAGGTGTCTGTCAAAAGGCAAAAATCCTAAAAATTTATAGGGGGAACCTTTGACAAACAAACCGACAGCAGAGGGTTTTTGCAAGTCTACAATTACCTCGCGAGCGCCGGTATTCGCATCCACTGGGCCCTGAGTAGTAGGATAAACGTGGGGCCCGATAAAGCGCCCGTCTTGGGTGCTTAAATAAATCTGAGTCGGCGGCAGCAATGAACCGTTTAATTGAGAGTCATAGGGGTCGTAAGGTGCCACAAATTCGGCTAAAAGTGCGACTGTATAAAAAATTAACAGTAGCACTGCTCCTAACCGAGCTAGAGGATTTTTTCTAAGATTTTGCCACCATTTCATAAGTTTTTAGGGTTGAGATTTTAAGTGGGTTAGTAATCAAGACTAAAGTTCTTAAATTTCTTTGTAGAGACTTTAGTTTTTTCTTGATGGACTCAGCAGCCAAAAGTTAATTCCTGACTTATAAAAGTTTTCATAACTGAATTACTTACTACAACAATTAAACTACTTTTGTTCATCTCCGACCAAGATTATTCTGCTTTCATCTTCTGCTATTTTCCCCAATTCCTCGCCGCTAAAAGGATTGTAGAAAAACGAGCCTGTTTGGGGCGGCAATTTGGGATTGAGTACAATTTCTACTATACTTTTTACAACCCCAGTGAGCGGAATTGCCAGGATAACTCCCAACAATCCTCCCACTCTACCTCCTAACAGCAAAGCTGTGAAAATAACTACCGGGCTCAATCCGGTAAGATTGCCCATGATTCGGGGAGCTACTAAATTATCCTTGATTTGCTGGAGACCGATCGCCACTACCAAGACTTGCAGCGCCAGCCACCAATCAATAAACGCTACAATTATACTAACAGTGCCAATTCCCAAAGTTGCTCCAATAAACGGAATTATTTCCGTCAATCCTATAAATACGGCAAACAACAGAAAAAACGGAACTCGCAGCCACCAAAAAGCCAAAGTTAGTGAGATGGCCATAAATAGTCCCAGCAATAACTGTCCCGATACAAATCGCTGGAGGTTTCGCTCCAAAGTCTCTGTTAAAACATAGCGAATTTCTGGGGAAAAAATGCTAGTCAAACCCTGCCACACTCTTTGCCCGTCTAGCAGCATATAAAAGGAAATCACCACAATAAAAATTAAGTCCACAAACCAGTTAACAGTACCTACAACTAAGCCTAAACCCGTACCGGCGATCGCCTGGACTTGTCCCTGGACTCTAGCTGACAGTTGCTGCTCCAATATTTGCACGTCAAACGGTAAATTGCGCTCGGCACTCCAGGCTTGAAATTCACCTAGCTGCAGCCGCCCCGACTCCAGCAATTCCGGCAACCTCACCCCCAACTGGCTCGCTTGGCCCAACACCGGCGGCACTATAGTTAAACCGATTACTACTACTATCACACCCGCAGTTAAATAAACCAGCCCCGCGGCGACTCCCCGGGGCAAAAATACTTGCAGTCTTTTTACTGCATAATTTAATAAAAATGCAACGAGTCCCGCGGTTACTAAAATGCTGACCAGTTCCCCAACATAACTGACAGCAGTCAGGGTAAACCATCCCGTCACTAGCAGTAGCAGCCAAGTAATTAGAAACTGTTGGAGGGGAGAAAAGAGACTATTCATTTTGATTTTTTTTAAATAAAGTGGCACAAGTTTTTTAGCAGATGTGCCGTATTATACAATAAACACATTAGAGTATAAGTTAGGAAGAATCAGTTCAAGATTAGACAGACTTTTCTCCGCATTGATAGGTTGGTGAGGGCCAAACCACTTGGGGAGAGACAATGACAGCCCGATCGACCCCACGATCGACCATCGCGCTAATATTCAGTATGCCCCGCACGCAGATCAAATTAAATGTCGATCGCACAAACTCCGATCTATTCGCCATTGTAAGGTGAAACGACGCCACACTCACCCAAAAGGGGGACGCGGGATTGCTGAGGCTATCCGCTAAAATGAATCAAATATAAAAACCGCAATCTTTCTTTACAATAAAAAAACCAAAGGCTAATAGCGGCGAGAGGAACTACCGTGACCAATCAAGTTTTTTCAGAAGCGGAAGAAAAGCAACCCCTTCCCCCCGTGGAGAGCGGGCGCGACAGGAACTCAGCAGTGGATGTAGCTGAAAGTGAAGTCTCAGACAACTCTCGCTGGCAATTCTCCGGTGAGGATGATGAACGAGAAGTGGCGCTGGAAGTTCCAGAAATCGAGGAGGAACAAGTTTGGGAACCAGAAGCAACTGAAGTTGGACCCCGCAAAGAAATCAGGTGGCCTGCCTTGTTGGCGGGCGCAGGGATGGGTGTTGCTGCAACGTTGCTAGCAGTCAACTTGACTGGGGGAAATCAGAGTTCGCGTCCCGCAGCTCCCATTCCGTCGGCAACTCAGCAGGCGACGGCTCAGGCTGTGACAGTGGCGCCTGTGGAATCTGCCCAGGTGGGTGAAACTGTGGAAGCGACGGGCACCGTGGCAGCCTATGACTTGCTGCCAGTGCTGCCACAGGCCAACGGTTTGCAAATCAAGCAGGTGTTGGTGAATGAAGGGGATGCCGTAGAAAAAGGTCAGACGATGGCGGTTTTGGACGATTCGGTGCTACGATCGCAAATTGCCGAAGCGCTTGCGGGAGTACAATCGGCCAATTCTACGGTAGAACAAGCCCAAGCTCAGGTAGAGCAAGCCGAGTCAGCCCAACAAGAAGCCCAAGCCGGCGTTGCTCAAGCCCAAGCTGGCGTTGAAAAAGCCATCGCTGACGCAGCGCAAGCCAGAACAGGCGTCGGGCAGGCAAGGGCTGGTGTGGAACAAGCTAAAGCCGGTGTCACTCAAGCTAAAGCAGGCATTGCCTCCGCCCAGGCAAAATTAGATCAAGCTCAAAGAGAAGTAAACCGCACCCAAGATTTGGCGACTCAGGGAGTAATTAGTCAGCAAGATTTGGAAAGGCGAAAGACGGAACGGCAGACTGCTGTTCAAGACTTGAACAAAGCTAAAGCTGACTTGAATACAGCTTTGGAAGAACAGAATAAAGCAGCGGAAGAAGTGCAATCTTCTATTGCTAAAGTAGCTACTGCTGAAGCTAATATCAGTACGGCTAGAGCAGCCCTCGCCAGCGCTCGTGCTAAAGTGAATACGGCCGGAGCGAGTATCAGCAGTGCGAGAGCAAATGTCGGAAATAACGCAGCAAGTGTCCGCAGCAATGATGCACAAGTCAAACAGTTACAAACTCAACTCGAACAAACAATTGTTCGAGCGCCGGATAGTGGCACTGTGGCTGAAAGAATTGGTCGAGTTGGCGATGTTTCTTCGGGAAGTCAAAAACTCTTTTCGATTATTCGCGGCAACAAGCTGGAACTGCAATTGAAAGTACCGGAAACTCAGGTTTCGCAAGTGCGGCCGGGAACAGCAGTGCAAATTTCTTCGGATTCTGACAAGCGGATTAAGTTGTCAGGAACTGTGCGAGAGATTTCGCCGGTAGTTGACCCGCAAAATCGGCAAGCTACGGTGAAGATTGATTTGCCGGCAAGCGAGTTTTTGCGATCGGGAATGTTTTTGCGCGCATCCATTTCGACGGCAACGGCTCAAGGTTTGAAAGTCCCCGCTAAAGCTATTTTGCCGCAACCTGACGGCAGTTCTATTGTTTATAAACTTGTCGGGCAGGACAAGGTGCAAGCTCAACCGGTGGAACTTGGGGAAATTTCCGGGGGTGCGGTGAACGATTTGACTGCTGCTAAGGTGGTGGTTAAAAAGGGTTTGAAGGCGGGCGATCGGGTGGTTGTTACTGGGACTGGTTTTCTTAAGGATGGCGCTGAGGTTAAGGTTGCTAAATAGTTATATCGCTTCCGGTTGCACTCCTTATCATGGTTAACTGTTGATTGTTGACTGTTGACTGTTGACTGTTGACTCGATTTTATTATTGTGATGCAAGCGGAAACGATATCAGATCAGGAGATAAGATTAGAAATAATATCAATTATTTTTGACTGTTGACTGTAGTAGAAGGAGGGGTGGAAAAACTCAATGGTTGAGTGTTAACTGTTGACTCGATTTTATTATTGTGAGGCAACCGGAAACGATATTAGATCAGGAGATAAGATTAGAAATAATATTAATTCTGGCTGCGCGGGAATGATATCAAATCCGCGCTTCATCGTCCTGATAAAGTCGAATCAAGCTGCCAACAAATATAGCCCCCTATTTTCAGTTTTTTGACTCACAATCAACCCTCAACAGTCAACAATCAACAGTCAACAATCATGGGATATCTGTTCGTACCGGCAACCTCACGGTAAACGTTGCTCCTTGTCCCTCACCCGGACTTGTTGCAGTAACAGTACCGCCGTGGAGTTCTACTAAATGACGGACGATCGAGAGTCCTAGCCCCAATCCTGAGTCTCTGCGAGAGAAGCTACTATCCGCCTGACGGAAGCGATCGAACACATAGGGCAGAAAATCAGGGTGAATGCCCTTACCAGTATCGCTAACTTGGATTTGAGCCATGCCATCGATGTAGTCTAATGCGATGTCAATTCTGCCTCCGGCTGGGGTGAATTTAATCGCGTTTGAAAGTAGATTCCACACCACTTGTTGTAAGCGACTTGGATCGCCCAAAATCTTTGGTTTTAAAGGACTTAGCTTAGATTCAATTTGAATATTTTTGGCTTCTGCTGCGAAACGAATCACCCCGATCGCATTTTCAAGCAGAGGATTCAGCTCAAGTTGAGAAGGATTGAGCCGAAATTGGCCTGTGCTAATCCGCGACACGTCTAATATGTCATCAATGAGCTGGTTTTGTGCTTTGGCGCTGCGCTCGATCGTTTTTAGCGCCTCCTCAGTTTTAGCCTGGTCAAATTTTTTCAGGCGCAGCAACTGTGCCCAGCCAATCATCGCATTGAGCGGCGTCCGCAGTTCGTGAGAGAGGACGGACAAAAACTCATCTTTGATGCGGTTGGTATCCTCAGCAGCCACACGAGCCGATTGTTCTTGAATCCGAAGGCTGCGTTCTGTCTCTAACTGTTTTTGCTCTGTGATATCCTCCATCGCCAACAGAATCATCTGTGTATCGCCGATGGGAGGCATTTTGCGGGCATTGAGCAGCATTATTTTTTGCCCGATCTGCTCAAAGTCATGCTCGACCTCAAAATCTTGAAACTCGGGATTTCCTGCCAGAATTTCTGTTAGGAGCGATCGCAACTTGGGAATATTCCACTGTCCATTACCTAGATCGAACAATGAGCGCTGCTCAGTTTGGTTCGGCAGCACCTGAAACGTCTCGTAGAAAGAACGGTTGGCGGTGATCGCTCGCAGGTCGAGATCTAACACTAGCAACGGTTCCCGCACAGTTTCCACGATCGTTTCGGCGTAGTTTTTCGCTTCCATCAACTGCTGGGCGCTGACTTTGAGCTCGTGGATATCTACCAACATCACCACAGCCCCATCAATCTTGTGATCGATCGTCCTATACGGTCGAATATGCAGATCGTACCAATGACCCTCTCGATCTTGAACCTCCTGAACTTTCAAATTGAGGGTGCGGATCACCTCTACAATCATTGCCTCTAATTCCGGCACTATCAACTTGTGAGTGATGTCGCTCAAACAGCGCCCGACATCGCTAGAAATCAAGTTGAAGATGCTTTCGATTGCGGGAGTAAACCGGCGGATTCGCAGGTCGCCTCCCACCATCAGAATTGGAATATTGATGGTGCTGAGCAGATTCTGTAAATCGTTACTCACCTGAGTTGATTCAACATTGCGCCGCTGCAATTCGTCATTAATCGTGTTCAGTTCTTCATTGGTGGCTTGAATCTCTTCTTTTGCGGTTTCGAGTTCCTCATTTGTACTTTGCAACTCTTCGTTGTTTGATAAAATCTCCTCGTTGGCGGCTCTCAAATCTTGGTTGGCTGCTTGATGTTCTTGGACCATCGATTGCAGGTGGTCTTTTGTGATTTTGAGTTCTTCTTGCAGCCTCGCAATCTCCAAAGTTTCACCCTCTAAAGCATCGGAGTTGACTCTACGATCGTTTACAGCAGCAGGCATTGCAGGGATCGGCGGCTCGTCTTGAAACAAAACTAAAAAATAGTTTTTTGTGGCAGCGCCTGTTGGGAATGGAATCACATTAAATTTGACCTGCCGGATGATCTCCCTTTCTCTAATTTGCACGCCTTCGCGCGCGATCGGCAACTGCTGCTTGGAGGCCTGTTCAATTGCAGTGCGGAGTTCGACGCGCAATCCTTCTTTTGCCATTCTCAGCAAATTCAAGCTAGCCCTACCGGGAGATGGTTCTAGGTAGGCATTCGTCTGTCCTCGAAATTGCAGAATCTCCCTGGCGGTGTTAATCACGACGCCGACAGGCGCATAGTGATTCAAAACAATGCGATCGGCCTGTTTCTCGATTTCGATTTCGTTTAAGCTTTCCGTCAGCAGCGGTAGAGGGTTGAGGAGTGTCGCAGGATAGTTGCTAGCAGTTAAATCCATGCTGAGCCAATGCGACAACGGTTTTTTAGTATAAATTTTGTTCTTTTTGTCTAATAGCGCAAACAATTCTGAAAAGTCACCAACCGTTTCCGAAGTGCCTAACAGCAAAAAGCCCGCGGGCCGAAGCCCATAGTGGAAAATTGGCAGCAGCTTTTTCTGCAACGGCGGGCCCAGATAGATCAGCACGTTCCGACAGCTTATCAAATCCATCCGGGAAAACGGCGGATCGCTGATCAGGTTTTGTTTAGCAAAGACGCAGAGTTCGCGCACCGACTGAGCGATTTGGTATCCGCCCTCGACTTGCACAAAGAATCGATGCAGGCGTTGGGGTGAAATATCGGCGACTTGGGCTGGCGTATAAAAGCCACGGCGCGCATGGGCGATCGCATTTTCGCTGATGTCGGTCGCATAAAGCTGAATCGGCAGATCCGTACCTCGATCTGCTAAAAACTCTAACAAGCAGATAGCGATCGAGTAAGCTTCTTCGCCGGTTGAACAGCCGGCAATCCAAATTCGGATCGGTGTTTTCGGTGATTTATCTTTAACGATTTCGGGAAAAACTTTGCTGCTTAAAGCCTCAAAGCTTTCGGGGTCACGGAAAAAGCTGGTGACATGAATGAAAACATCGTGATAAAGCGCCGTTACTTCTGTGGGGGTGTTTTGGAGATATTCGGCATAATCCTCGATCCGTTCCAGCTTGTACAGCAACATCCGCCGCTGCATCCGCCGCTTCAAGGTGGTTTGTTTGTAGTGAGTAAAGTCAACTCCTGTAGCGGCGCGCAGCAAACTGTAGATGGTGGCGATCGCATCTTTACTTTTGCTCATATCTTCGCTGGTGGTTGATTCTGCAGCAGACCCCTCGGCAATGTAGGGATGACGGCTGAGCTCTGCTATTTTCTGGGCAATTTTTTCCGGTGTCAAGATAAAGTCTACCTGACCCGTAGCCACCGCAGTGTTCGGCATACTGCTGACTTGTGCCGATTCTTCACATTGGGCAAAAGTAATACCGCCCGCGGCCTTAATCGCTTTTAACCCTTGGGCACCATCGCTGTCGCCCCCGGACAAAATGATGCCGATGGCTTGGTTCCCACGTTCTGCGGCGAGGGAAACCAGAAAAGTATCGACGGACATAAATATCCCGCGTCCTCTGCCGCGAGGCGTTAGCTTCAGCACCCCTCGATCGATGGTCATGCTGACATTCGGGGGGATGACGTAGACCTGATTCGGTGCTATTTGCATCCCGTCTTGTACCTCATGCACCGGCATCTGGGTCGATCGAGCCAGAATCTCACTCAACGCACTTTCCTGAGTCGGCAACATATGCTGAATTATTACAAACGCCATGCCGGTATCGATCGGCAAATGCCTGAGTAATTGGGTAAAGGCTTCCAATCCACCGGCAGAGGCTCCTATTCCGACGACTGGAAATAACTCATTTTGATTGTTCTGTTGCTTTCCTTCAGCTTTCATACCAGCTTGAGGTTGAGATTTCTTTGACTTCTTTTTTTCAGTCATTTTTTATACCCTATTTTAGGATTTTTAACTAAGTATTATGGTGCGTTTTTATTTTTAAAATATATCATAGGTATTTCTAAAATGAAGGATTAGCGATCTACCTGCGGATATATTGAGGCGCAGTCTGCGCGTGCGATTTTCAAATTATTATTATTATTATTATTATTGAGAACTATACTGCCAGGTTAAACGGGGACAATCGTGATGGTTGAAGTTTGTCATAAATTTTACTAAATGTACTCTGAAAATTTGATAAAAAGTAAATTTTCCACATTCTGCGATCGTAGCAATTCTATGAAGGTTTTCCCGAGAGTCCAGTTCCCCTAAATCCGCCAACTCATCAAAAAACTTCCAACCCAACTCTTGTCCGCCCTTCTCAAGCAGTGGGGCTAGGGAGAAGCGGCGGGAAAACTGTACAATTAAGTAGATAAACTTAAGAAAACAGAACACCCTACAGAACGGCAATTAATTTCGTTTTTAGGCAGGTTGTGGCATCCCAAATTCGCTAGTGCCCCGTCGAGGTAAACTATCTCTGGATGATTTTATAAGTGTCTCATCACGACTTATTGAAGCATTTTTACCTTTTTAGTCATTTCCAGGGTATCGTCGATCGGTCGTTGCCAATATTACTCAAATTCACCAAATACCTCATGAACTTCTTCTGGTTTTGAAGTTTGAAGCTGTTAATTGGCCGAGAGAATCTAATAAGTGAAATTTTTTAATCTTCCCAAAGTCCGGCAATCCTAGCTAAAATTGTAAAGAAAAGTAACAAAAATATATTTTAATTGGCTTCGGGAAATTAGGGAACTCCCAGCAGCACGGCAAAGTTCTGATTCTCAAGACAGGCTGCGGGGGGTAACGGCTGTGAGAAAGGGCTATTCTGCGGTGGCGCTACCGATGTTGCTGAGGAAAGTGGACGATCGCGAGTTTATGGTGCGATCGTTCGTGGCGATGGGATGGCGGCACAGCCAAACAGCCGACTCAATGGCGGCGCTGTTAAAAATGATGCAGTTCGATCGCGCGATCGGAACGTGCGATCCGAAGCCGCTAAGTCTTTGTCAAGGTTCGGAACCGAGGCGATTGCTGATTTAGTGGCAGCTTTTGACCGCGATGACAATTGGCTCGTCTGCCGCAGTATCATGGCTCAGTTGTGCGATCGGCGATCGGCCAAAATTGATTGTCCCCATGCTATACTCAAAATCAGAAAATAGTTGTACAATGTTTTTCTAGTCATTTTTTACCGCTGCGTCTCCAAAGTCAAAGAAGGTGAAAACAGGTAAAAAACACTAAGCGCGGGCGTAATTCAGTGGTAGAATGTCAGCTTCCCATGCTGAACGTCGTGGGTTCGAGTCCCACCGTCCGCTTTGACTGAATTTTCATAGAAGTATGAAAATTAATTAGTGCTATAAATTCAATCTATGGCTTCTTTCTTAACCGCTGCTTTATATAAGTTCGTTGAACTACCGGATTTTGCTGAGCTGAAAGCACCGCTACTCGATTGTTGCAACAACAACAACGTCAAAGGCACTATCTTACTCGCCCAAGAAGGCATCAATGGCACGATTGCCGGTTCGTCCGAGGGCGTACACGCAGTGCTGGCATTCTTGCGTAGTGACCCGCGTTTTGCCGATCTCGTGCACAAGGAATCTTTCTCGGAAAAAGCACCTTTTTACCGCCTGAAAATACGCTTGAAGCGCGAAATCGTCACGATGGGAGTACCGGACATTAATCCCCGCCTCATGGCTGGCAAATATGTTAAGCCGGAGGAGTGGAATAAGCTGCTTGACGATCCCGATGTTGTCGTGGTTGATGTGCGTAATGACTTCGAGGTATCTATGGGTACTTTTGAAGGCGCTATTAATCCAAAAACAAAAAGCTTTTCTGAGTTACCTGAATGGGCGCTGCGGGAAACTGCTTTACGCACTAAACCCAAGGTGGCAATGTTTTGCACGGGTGGTATTCGCTGCGAGAAATCTACTGCTTTTTTGCGTACTCAAGGTTTTGAGGAAGTCTATCATCTCGAAGGCGGAATTTTAAAATATTTGGAAACGGTGCCGGAAGCAGAAAGTCGTTGGGAAGGCGAATGTTTTGTCTTTGATGAACGGGTTTCTGTTGGTCAGGGGTTAAAGCCGGGAAACTATGAACTTTGTCGCGGTTGTCGTCACCCGATTAGTCAGGAAGATAAGGCTTCGGAATTATTTGTACTTGGTGTGAGTTGTCCTCATTGTCACGACTCAAAAACTGAAACCAAAAAACAAGCCTTATCTGAACGTCAACGTCAGATTGAGCTTGCTAAGCGTCGCAACCAAGTACATATAGGCGCGCGCTACGATGGGAAGGAAAAAGTAGATGGTGCGATCCACTAATATTATTATTCACTAAGCTTAAAGAAACCCCGTTTCTACGAAAAATCTTGTTTAGCGACGAGAAATCTACGAAGGAACGGGGTTTCTGAACCCAAAAACCCGATCGCGCGATCGACTAATTATATCGTTTCCGGTTGCATCTGAATAATAAAATCGAGTCAACACTCAACAGTCAACAGTCAACAGTCAACAGTCAACTATCACGGACGGTGCAACCGGAATTGATATTATATGTCAGCAACATACCCGATTTTGTATTCCTTCCGCCGCTGTCCCTATGCTATGCGCGCGCGCTTGGCCTTAATGGTTAGCAATCGGGTGTGTGAGTTGCGGGAAGTTGTTTTACGAGACAAACCACAAGAGATGTTGGAGGTATCTGCCAAAGGTACAGTACCAATATTGATTGATGTTGATGGGCGCGTACTCGATCAAAGTATCGATATCATGTTGTGGGCATTGAGGCAAAATGATCCTGAAAAATGGTTGATGCCACAGCAAGGTTCTGTTGCAGAAATGCTGGAACTAATCGCTCTATTTGATGATAGATTTAAATATCATCTTGACCGTTATAAGTACCCCGATCGATATCCCGGTGTTGATGCCCAAGTACATCGTTATGAAGGTTCTTTATTGCTGGAAAAACTCAACTCACAGTTAAACGCCACTAAATATTTATTTGGTAACAATGTAGCATTGGCTGATATGGCGATCGCACCTTTTGTTCGTCAATTCGCTCATACAGATCAAACTTGGTTTAACGAACAGCCTTGGCCACAGCTACAAGCTTGGTTAACAGGGTTTACAGACTCAGAAATTTACGCTAGTGTTATGCAGAAATACGCGAAATGGGAATCGGGCAATGCAGGCGTTGTTTTTGGGCGCTCGTAATTGTTCGCAATCAAGAGACAAGATTGCTTTCATTCGCTCTCAGTTCTTAAAAATATCTGCGTTTATCTGTGTTAATCTGCCTGACATCTGCGGTTGACGTATCAATCAAAGATTTATGTAAGAAGTCTAAGATGCAATGTTATTCTAGTTGCTCAGGCGTTACTGTATTCTAGTAAGTATTGTCAGGCTGAAATTATGATTGATGTTGGTTCGTTAGTTCGATCGCCCAGAAACGATTTGGGAGTCGGAAAAGTTGTTGAGGTATCGCGTACTGATGCCGTAGTTGAATATTTTTGCTCAGTTAAAAACCGCATCCGCAAAACTGTGCCTTTGGGCTTGCTGCAAGAAGCCAGACTTCAGCGCCAAACCCGCTGCTACCTCTGGAGTACAACTCAGGAAAGATGGATTATCGGTCGAGTTTATGACTGGGATGAAGATAAATTAGAGTACGAAATTGACCTGCCCGACAGCCAAAGTTTGCAAGCTGTCGAAAGCGAACTTTACGTTCGCTGCAATATCCCGATCGCCGATCCGATCGACATTTTAGCAGTCAAAGGCCAAGAAACGCCGTATTTTCACGATCGCCGATTGGCATTCGTTCAATCTGCGATCGAACAGCGGGCCGTCAGCCGCGGCATGACGGGTTTAATTTCTGCTAACATAGACCTCTATCCGCACCAAGTTGAAGTCGTCCGGCGCGTCCTAGAAGACCCTATCGTGCGCTATTTATTAGCCGACGAACCAGGGCTCGGAAAAACAGTAGAAGCCGGCACAATTCTCCGCCAATTCCTGCTAGATGAACCCAACGGACGCGCTGTGGTAATTGTTCCGAAATACCTGCTCGAACAGTGGCGGCAGGAGTTGGAAAATAAATTCTATTTGTCTCATTTCGCTGACCGAGTGCAGCTTGTGGCTGTTAGCGACATCAATCAAATTAGCCGCAACGCCAACCTAGATTTTCTGATTGTGGATGAAGCGCATGATGTGGCAGCAATGGCAAATTCGAGCGATCGCGCTCAGCAGCAGTCCTTTGAACTCTGTCAGAAACTAGCTCAGAAAAGCAAAAATGTATTGTTATTATCTGCAACGCCAGTTCTCGGCCGCGAGCAAGATTTTCTAACAATGCTGCACTTGCTAGATCCCACAACTTACCGTCTTGATGACCTGGAAAGCTTCAAAGAACAGGTGCGAAACCGTCAAGAAATCGGTGGCGCTTTGCTGGATTTCCGAGAAAATGCCAAGCCTGCTGTTTTGAAAACAAAACTCGCTCAACTTCGCACTATTTTTGCCAAAGATGATTATTTAATCGGATTAGCAACAGAGTTAGAAAGTTGTTTGAAAACTAAACAAACCGCAGAACAGGCTCGGCTTGTCCGAATTATTCGCACTCACGTTAGCGATACCTACCGCCTGCACCGCCGCATCCTTCGCAACCGCCGCGATGCAGTTGAAGATGTGATTTTCGATCGAGATGCTGTTCCTAAAACTGAGTACGATCTGAATGATGAACAGTGGTCTGAAATTCAAACCGTACTCGATAAATGGCGCACAGTCGCTCCCAAGTCGAGCGAATATCAGAGAATTTTCCTGCTGTTTTTCCGCGCTTCCGGTACTTGGCTGAATGTTTTAGAACGGGTTGTCAAAGCTCGTTTGCAGAAAAAATCGACTCCAGAACTCGATCGCGAATTTGGACAAAATGACACGGCGATTTTGACCAAAACTGCGCTGTTTCCCGAAGAAAGGGAAATACTCGAAACCTTGCTCAACACCCTGGAAAAGCCCCAGGAAGGACTCGATCGACTGAGTTTGTTACGAATCGCGATTCTCCGATTTCTGGCAGTTGCTTTGAAGGTTCCGCGCGAGTATCACAGCAAACCTCGCGATTTGCTGTCGAGAATTCAACAGCAAATTAAACGGCCGATTCCGGGCGAGCGTTTCCCGAAAATTGTGATTTTTACCAGTTTTACGGCAACTTGTAAAGAGATTGCGGAAAATTTAGCTAAAATCTTTGGTAAAAATGCGATCGCCAGCCATGAGACGAGCAAATCGGCTGATGATGTTGAGGCTAGTCTCAAGCGGTTTAAGACTGAACCGCATTGTTTTATCTTAGTGTGCGATCGATCGGCGGAAGTAGGGGTAAATCTACAAGTGACAGATTGGTTAGTTCACTTCGATTTGCCGTGGTTTCCCCATCAGTTAGAACAAAGACTCGGCAGAGTCGATCGCATTGGCAGCAAAATGGGAGTCCAATTTTGTTTGTTTGCAGGCCCGGATTTGCCGGAGAGTCCCCACGAAGCTTGGTTTCAAGTTTTAAAAGATGGGTTTGATATCTTCAACAAATCTATTGCCAGCCTTCAGTTTTATGCTGAGGAAAAACTTCTCAAACTTGAAGAAAAGTTGTTTGCTGAGGGAGGCAAGGGCTTATCCAGCGAAATTGAATCGATTAAAACTGAAATCGAACAAGAGAAAATCAAAATAGACGAACAGTACGTTCTCGATGAAATTGATACTCTTGATGACAGCGCATCTCAGTATTTTGAAGCTCTCGACAATTGCGATGCTAAGCATAAAGAAATGCAGCGGGCTACTGAAGGTTGGTTGTGTCAAGCTCTCCACTTCAAACAAATCGAACATCCGAGTGTATCGGGGTTGCTGCGCTATCAACCTACTCAAAAAACGTTGATTCCGTCGAACGATTTGAGAACCAGATTGATTCCTTATTGCCAGCAATATGGCAGTTACAATCGCCGCATTGCTTATCAGAATGCGGATGTCGCTCTTTACCGAATTGGTGAGGGATTGATCGATGCACTTGGCTCTTATATTCGCTGGGACGATCGCGGTCAAGCTTTTGCCATGTGGCGGCATGATGAAAGTTGGGATGCTGCGCCTGGGAAGGAGTGGTTTGGCTTTCAGTTTAATTATTCAATCCAGACTGATGTGCAGCCTGCCGAGCAAGTGTTGCAAGCACAAAACATCGAAAATTACAACTTAAAAGCTTTGCAGCGCCGCGCTGATTCTCTGTTTCTGCCAATTTTTGAAACTGTGTTTGTAGATGCTCGCAGCGAAGAAATGTCACTGGTGGAAGATGCGGAACTTCTAGCGATTTTGCAGCGGGCTTATAAGGGGAAAGGCGGGCCGAATCGGGATTACAATTTGTCGAAAAATCGCACGTCGCTGATTGACAGTTTTGTCGATCCGCTAGAATGGGATGATTTTTGCCAAAAGGGACGGGTGGTATCGGAGGAATTGCTGCGCGGGCGATCGGCTTTTGTGGAAATGTGCAATAGTTTTGCTGTCACTGCTGCTATCCAACTCGAAAACCGGGTGAATCAATTGCAATTGCGCTTGAATAGACTTTCTAAATCCGAACAACTTTTAGAATCGGTTTTAGCTGATGAAATCAGTACGGAAAGTATGTTGAGTGAAGCGGTTTTAGCTGGTATTCGCCGCCCGCACATGACTCTTGAGTCTGTGGGATTTATTGTGATTTCTGGGCGTCCTCCTGTAAAGTCGGAGGATGAAGGATAATTTGTTTGGGAGGGCTATCGCTCTTTTTGAGGGCGATTCCCTTCGGGATAGCTTCGCTTCACGCTCTTTTTGAACCGCAGATGCAGGCGGATAAACGGGGATGGACGCAGATGGATGGATGGGGGATGAGTCTTATCTAAACTGCGGAAGTGACAGCAATTTTTAGGTGATGGGACTGCAAAAATGGTAAGATAAAAGCAGTAGTAATGAGTAGCATTGATTTAGTTAAAAGCCACGGTTCGGCCTGACATCAAAGTGCGTCGATCGCATGGAAATTGAACCGCACAGCCAAAATGAAGAAGTCTCCGATAAAAATTCTGCTCGTAGAGGACGATGGAGGGCTGAGTGCAACACTGACCAATGTGTTGGAAGCAAATCATTACGGGTTCGATCGGGCAAATGATGGACAAGCGGGCCTAGACTTGGCAGCGGGAATTGAGTATGACCTGATTTTGTTAGACGTGCAGGTTGCCAAATTAGATGGAATTAGTCTATGTCGGCAACTGCGATCGCAAGGCTACTGCAAACCGATCCTGTTAATGACTGCAAAGGATTCAGATGCGGAGGTGGTGGCTCTTTTCGATGCGGGAGCCGATGATTACATCAGCAAGCCTTTTGCTACGGAAGTATTACTGGCAAGAATCCGAACTTTATTGCGACGCAGTAAAGCACTTTCCCCAGGAGGTTCTACTCAGAATTCACCGGCTAATACATTGACTTGGGGAGATCTTTGTTTAGATTTGGATTCTGGTAGAGTGACATTTTGCGAACAAATAATTTCACTGACAGCGACAGAATATAATCTGCTGGAATTATTGCTGCGAAATCCCGATCGCATCTTTAGCCGCAGTGCCATTTTGGATCGTCTGTGGGGATTTGATGACGCGCCAACCGATCGCGCTATTATCACTCATATTAAGGATGTCAGAAAGAAACTGAAGGCAGGCGGCTTAACTGAAGAAATCATTGAAACAATTTATGGCATGGGCTATCGACTGAAACCGTACCCCCAATCTGCGTCATCTAGTTCAAATAATCCTGGGATTGAGCGCACCAAAAAAACTCAATCTCGCCGGATAGATAAGTCGGAGAGCGACAAAGTGTTAGAGCGGTTTCGGGGAGTATTCAACCAACAAATTACTGTATTGGAACAGGCAAAAACTGATCTATTAGCCGGAAAATTAGAAACAGAATTACAGCAAGCGGCCAAAAATGAAGCTCATAAATTGGCAGGCTCTCTGGGATCTTTTGGTTATCCCGAAGGCTCGAAATTGGCACGCTCAGCAGAGCATTTACTAATAAACGATCGCTCTTTGACTGCTGAGGAAATTACCCGCTTTTCGGAATTGGTGACAGGATTACATCAGGAGTTAGACAAAACACCGATTACATCAACGGCTGCACCAGTTTCTACTATTTCAAATTTCAACTATCGGGTTTTGGTAGTTGATGATGATGCTGCATTAACGGAGCGATTGAAAGTAGAATCGGAAGCTTGGGGATTTCGGATGAAAATTGCGCCGAATATTACTGCTGCCCGATCGCGTCTTGCTTTGTCAATGCCCGATGTGATGTTACTAGATTTAAGCTTTGCAGAGACAGAGGAAGATGGATTGACGCTACTGCGAGAGCTGACCGAGCGATCGCCTACTCTTCCTATAATCGTTTTTACCGGACGAGATAGTCTTGCCGATCGCTTGGCTGTATCGCGCTTAGGTGCTAAGCAATTTCTCCACAAACCTGCAACCACCGAGCAAATTTTTCGAGCCATCACCCGTGTTTTACCCAGTCCCAAAACTTCAGAAGCCAAAGTCTTAATCGTAGATGATGACCCTGTGATGCTGATTAAATTATCAGGGTTGCTGACTCCTTGGGGACTTGAGGTGACAACTCTCAAAGAACCACAGAAATTTTGGGAGGTGTTAATTAGCACTGAACCCGATTTAGTAGTGCTGGATCTAGAAATGCCGATCGTCAGCGGCTTAGAATTGTGTCAGGTGGTGCGACAGGATATCCAATGGGAAAATTTACCGATTTTGGTGGTGACAGCCCATACAGATCCAGAATCTCTACAACAAGCCTTTGCAGCGGGAGCCGATGATTTTATTACCAAGCCGGTACTAGGGCCTGAATTAGTCACGCGGGTACTCAGCCGAATCAGGCGCAGTCGTCCTTTACTTAAGCCTGGAAATACAGGACTTACGCATAGCCTGAATATATAGTGTTTTGTAGGGGCAAACCCCCCGTGGTTGCCCCCATACCTGGGATGATTGCGTAAGTCCTAAAATACTTAAATAGAACTTACGCAGGAGGGCTAAGAACCCGGTTTCTGCCTCAATCTAAAAAATGTAATTAAGTAAGTAGATTAATGATAGAACATACTGATGAAAATTATGGGAAATGGCAACAACAGCCACAGCAAGTCCTGGCTAAAACAGCACTTTCTCTCTCCGCATCCCTCAAACTAGAAGATATTCTCAACACTACGGTCACGGATCTCAGAAACATTCTGCAATGCGATCGCGTAATTATCTTGCAATTTGCTCCAGACTGGAGCGGAAATGTGGTGGTAGAGTCAGTTGGTTCAGAATGGACAGCAATCTTATCCACTCAGATACACGATCCTTGCTTGGGTGAAAGCTATATCGAACCCTTCAAACAAGGCTTATTCACCTCTAAATCTGATATTTATACTGCCGGAATTGATACTTGTCACCGGGAATTCCTGGCCACTTTTCAAGTTAGAGCTAACCTGGTTGTTCCTATCCTTGAGGGAGAAGAACTTTGGGGATTATTGATTGCCCATCAGTGTGCAGAACCTCGCGAATGGCAACCCTCAGAAATTGAACTCATGCGACAGCTAGCAACTCAAGCTGGAATTGCCATTCAGAAAGCTGATTTATTTGATCGAGTACAAACGGAACTGAGGGAGCGGCAACAAGCAGAAATTGCCCTACAACAACTCAATACTGAACTCGAACAACGAGTCATAGAACGGACTGCAGAACTCACTGAAGTCAACCATAGCTTGCAAGAATATATCAATCAAGTTGAAGACCTCTATAATAAGGCTCCCTGTGGCTATCATTCCCTAGATGCAGCAGGAACAATAATTATGATTAATGATACGGAACTCAAGTGGTTAGGCTATACCCGCGAGGAAATTGTACATAAAAAGAAATTTATTGATTTAATTCCTCTTGAAAGTAAAATTATTTTTTATCAAAATTTTCCCTTATTTAAAAAACAAGGCTCGATCAATAATTTAGAGTTTCAGCTTTTGAAGAAAAACGGAGAACCCATTTGGATAAACTTAAATGCTACAGCAATTTATGATGAAGCAGGTAACTTCATGATGAGTCGTTCTAGCTTATTTGATATCACGGATCGCAAAGGTACTGAAGAAGCCTTCCGCCAATATGAACGCATTGTATTCAATACAAGAGATGGAATTGCGCTGATGAATATTAACTATATTTATCAAATAGCCAATCAAGCTTATTTGACTTGGTGCAATAAATCGGAAAGCGAAGTTATCGGAAATTCTGTTAGGAATATCCTGGGTGCAGAGTTGTTTGATAACTTCATCCAACCTCGCTTAGATAGATGTTTGGCTGGAGAAACAATTCAGTATGAAAAGTGGTTTGACTATCCCAATTTAGTACGGCAATTTTTGAGCGTTACCTATACGCCTTTCCGCGATGCAGGTGAAAATATTTCAGGCGTTATCGTCAGTCTACGCGATCTGACTCAACTAAAACAAACAGAACAAATGTTGGATCTTCAGGCTGTCATTACCCGCAACATGGCGGAAGGCATTTGTTTAGTAAGAGCAGATAATGGAGTTATTGTCTATGCCAATCCTAAATTTGAGCAGATGTTTGGCTATGACTTTGGCGAACTCAACGGTCAGCACGTTTCGATTCTCAACTATGCCACCGAATCGGTCAGTCCTGAAGATGTAAATCAAGCCATTCGGTCTGCCGTTTTCCAAAACAGTGAATTCAGCTATGAAGTCCACAATGTCAAGAAAGATGGGACTCCATTTTGGTGCAGTGCAACTTGCTCTGTATTCAATGATTCCGGCTATGGCGATGTTCTGGTGGCCGTTCATCAAGATATCACAGTAGCGAAGCACCTCGAAGAAGTTAGACAAGAGGCGGAAGCAGCCTTACTACAGAAATCCCGAAAGGAAAATTTGCTCTGGAGGATTACTCAAGGGATTCGCCAATCTTTGGATCTGAATGCCGTTCTAAATACTGCTGTTACTGAAATTAGGCAGACATTACAAACCGATCGCACTGCCATTTACCGATTTAATCATGATTGGAGTGGTGATTTTATTTTCGAGTCAGTTGGTGAGGGTTGGGTAAAACTGATAGGGAGCGATATTCAAAAAAATTGTGCAGATACCTATCTGCAAGAAACTCACGGCGGTCGATTCCGCAATCATGAAAATTTTGTTGTTAACAATATTTACAGCGCTGAACTTCAACCCTGTCATATCGAGCTACTGGAACACTTACAAGCAAAAAGTTATGCAGTTTTCCCGATCTTTTTGAGAGAAACTCTCTGGGGTTTGTTAGCTATCTACCAAAATACTGCACCTCGTCAATGGCAATCGTGGGAAATAGAATTACTTGAACAGATTGCCAGCCAATTGTCGATCGCCATTCAGCAATCCCAACTCTACCGACAGCTTCAGGTCGAACTGCAAGAACGTCAGCAAGCCGAAGCCACCATCCGAGAAGCCGAACGACGCTGGCGATCGCTCTTGGATAACGTGCAGTTGATTGTTGTCGGACTTGATCTCGATGCAAATGTTAATTATGTTAATCCTTTCTTCTTAAAAATTACAGGATATACTCACCCAGAAGTTATGGGAAAGAATTGGTTTGAAAACTTCTTACCCCCTTCTAATCAACAATCGGTTCAAGTTGTTTTTTCGGAAGTTTTAGCCCATAACTATCATCCCTATTATCAAAATTTTATCTTAACAAAAGCGGGTGAGGAACGATTTATTGCCTGGAACAATACCATGCTGCAAGATTCAGAGGGAAACATCATAGGAACTATCAGCATTGGGGAAGATATTACCGAACGACAAAAGCTAGAACACATTAAAAATGAGTTCATTGGTATTGTCAGCCATGAACTTCGCACTCCTTTGGCAGGAATTCAAATGTCATTAGGACTAATAAAAAGTGGGGTTTATGATAAAAAGCCCGAAAAATCTAAACGCATGATTGAAATTGCCCTCCTCGATACCAATCGATTAGTCCACCTGGTTAATGATATTTTAGATTTGGAGCGCCTAGACTCCGGGCGGGCAATTGTCGAGAAAACCGTTTGCAAAGCTGCCGATTTGATGCAGCAAGCAGTAGATAGCATGCAGGCGCTGGCTACTCAACAGCAGATCTCATTAATCGTTAACCCCACAGATGCAGAAGTCGGGGCAACAAGAGATGCGATCGTCCAAACCTTAACAAATTTGCTCAGTAATGCGATTAAATTCTCACCTGCCGATTCCACAATTCATCTGAGTGCCGAAAACCAGACAGACTTTGTGCTGTTCCAAGTTAGCGATCGCGGACGAGGCATTCCAGCAGATAAACTAGAACTGATTTTTGCGCGATTTCAGCAAGTTGATGCTTCTGACTCCCGCGAAAAAGGAGGCACCGGTTTAGGTTTAGCAATTTGTCGTAGTATTGTTGAGCAGCATGGCGGCAAAATCTGGGCGGAAAGTATCTTAGGTGAAGGCAGCACATTTTGCTTCACCCTACCCTTAGCCACCGTTGAATAACTTTTAGATTAATCTGTAGCATCAATCCCGAATCCACAATCTCCAATCCAAAATGCCATGACTGACAGACAAATTCTAGTTGTTGACGATGAAGAACACCTTCGGGAACTTGTGCAGGCTTGCTTAGAAGATTTAGGCGGATGGGAAACAGTGGGGGCAGGATCGGGAGAGGAATGTTTACAAATACTGCAAATAGAACAACCCAACGCTATTTTGCTGGATGTATCTATGCCGGGGATGGATGGGTTTGCTGTGTACGAGCTCCTGCAGTCCGATCCGATTACCCGATCGATTCCAGTGATTCTGCTGACAGCGAAAGTTTTGCCCAGCGATCGGGCTAAATTTGCCCAGATGGCGGTAGCTGGAGTAATTGCCAAACCGATCGAACCCATCACCCTGACGGAAGAAGTAGCAGAGATTTTGGGATGGGTTGATTGACTTTCACCATTTTTGTGAAGTTTTGTAACAATAACCGAATCTTTACCAATTCCTTACCGTTGTTATTTAGTCTCCTGTTATGCAGCTAAAAGTTCTTTGCATTAGGAGGAGACTAAATGAATGCTTTTCAGGCTTTGAATGATATAAATCAGGATCTCGCAGTTTCATTTTCCGGTTTACCCACTGGTTGTCAGCAATCCACACTTTGGATTGATCATACAGAGGAAACACCGATCGCAGGTATTACAATTCAAGAAAAGGATATGACTCTTATCCTTAAAGTTCACATTTCTGACATTCATCTTGTCAAATTGAATCTCCACATCACTCCAGAAACTGTTTTAATTCAAGGTCAACCTACCGAAGCTGCTGGAGTAGAAGGTTATTTCCTTCCTAGTCAATTTCAAAGTCTCATCCCGTTGCCCCACCCCGTACATCCTGAAATTTATGGGACTGAAATACACTCGGATGGTTTAACCATTCAGCTTGCTAAAAAGTTGAGAACTCCGCCATCCCAAGTTCGGATTCAAGTCTTAAATACACATTTTTAAGCAATTGCTTAAAAATGTGTATTTAAGGCCAAATTGGCAACCGAACAATTGATTTCTAATCAACCCAAATAAAATGAACACTTTGCAACTAGCTAATTATGAGGGCAGTCTCCTGCCAGAAAGCAAGATGATAGGGAAACAAATTCTCATCGTTGATGACCAAGAACACCTCCGTGAACTGGTACAGTTGTGCCTGGAAGACCTCGCGGGATGGAACACCCTGGTGGCCGAATCAGGACAAGAATGTTTACAAATCCTACAAACCGAACGACCTAACGCTATTTTGCTGGATGTATCTATGCCGGGAATGGATGGGTTTGCTGTGTACGATCGTCTCCAATCCGATCCCATAACTCGATCGATTCCAGTGATTCTGGTGACAGCAAGAGTTTTGTCAACCGATATGGCTCAATTTGCCGAAATGGGTGTTGCTGGGGTAATTCGCAAACCATTTGAAGTCACTACCCTGCCGGGAAAAGTGGCAGAGATTTTGGGATGGGATGATTGACACTTCCCGGTATGGCAGACGCAGGATTCTTAAGACTTTACAATCTTAATATCCCTATTGATAGGCTTGCCAAACTCACCCTAGGGCGTGACTACCCCGCCAAAAACCCAGACATGGCTACTATTTTACAGGCTTTTGTTTAATAAAACATGAAGCATTTGCAAGGTATCTGTATGACTACAAACATACTTTTAGTAATTCACAAAAATCAGAATATAGGCGAGGTAATCCAGGCTTGCTTGACTGATTTGGTAGGTTGGAACGTGGAAGTTGCTAGTTCGAGTGAAGAATGCTTGCGACAAGCAAGTTTCTATCAGCCAGAGGCGATTATTTTGGATGTTGCTATCGGCGAAATTGATGGATTGCTATTTCTCAAACAACTAAAAACCCAACCAGAAACCCAAGGAATTCCGGTTCTGCTGGTAACTCTCAAAGCCAAATGATCCGATTTACAACAGAGTTGGTTACACAAATCTCAACTTGCAGCAGCGATCGTCAATTCTCTCAAGCCAACTATGCTTACCGTTGAGATAGCGAAGGTTTTGGGTTGGGATTTAGACTGAGTATCCTCTGTGGGAATCTGGGGGTTGTTGGATACAATTTCTCTCAGTTATTGCTACTTTTACGAAATATTTCGATTTGCATCAATTCCTTAACAAGCTTGTATTCTTTACCAAATCTTTACTTCTTACCTCTACATTCATAGAGTTGCTGCTTCCAGCCAGCTTACAGCGCTTGGCAACAAGAGACTAATACACTTTCGATAAAAAAGAGGTTTTTATGACAAGCTGTCCTTGCTGCACGAATCAACTGCTGCGTCACATTCGCCAAGCTCAATTATACTGGTTTTGCCGTCAGTGTTGGCAAGAAATGCCTGTGTACTCTCTTAACAGCTACGGTGCATCACTCTCTATAAATTTAGTTACAGAGTTAAGCATTAAGAAGCCACTTTCTTCAGAGGCGCTAGTTTGAAGGTGAAATGCGATCGCACAGGCGTGACGCCCGTGCCACAATCGAGGCGGATGGATGAAAGGGATCTCGCACTTACCGACTAAACCTCTTCAAAAATCGCTCCCCGTTGCTGTAGATTCACCTGCATCTCCTCATCCATTCCTGAATTGTTCCCAAACCTCGCTGACTCGACATTCGCACCGCTGAAATTAGTATTTGTTAAGTTCACTTCCAGCAGGTTTGCGCCGCTCAAATTGGCACCGCTGAGGTTAGCTAAAGCTAGACTTGCTTTGTGCAAATCTGCACCGCTTAAATCGGCATTTCCTAAGAAAGCGCCGCTCAAATCTGCCCCGCCGAATTTGGCATTTTGCAGGCTGGCGTCGCTGAAATCGGCATCGTTTAAGGTTGCACCCCGGAAATTTACCCGATCGAGATTTGCGCTGCTAAAATCCACTGCACTTAAAGTCGTTCCGCGCAAGCTACCACCAGCGAAATCTAGTGCTGGATTGAGATTGGCGATTTTTGCCAACTCCACAAAGTTGTCGGTTTCAGCGGAGATAATGCGATCGACCATTTCCTGCAATTCCGATTCAGCTTCCGGGACAATTTTCAGTTCGCGCGGTTCAACCGGAGGTAAATTGTAGGACAATAGCGCCCAACTGAGGGCAGGTTGGAGTTTATGTTTTTGTAGGTATACAGTCAGGATTCTTTCTAAAATAGAATGTTGATTTGGCGTGATCTCGTGCGGCCACAAACCCTCCGCATCTGTGAGATTAATATCTTCTTTAGCAACCTCAAAAGCGGCTGCCACCCGAAATTCTTTGCCAGAAATTTCTCCCAGCTTAGCATTTTTTAGCAAACCTTTTAATACTGATTTGCCCTGTTCTACTGAAAAAATCCAAGCTGGCGTTGTATCATCGCTGATTGTGGAAACGTGACAAAATATGCTCTCTGTCTCCTTAATTTTTTCCGCCTTCTCCCCGCCCTGAACTCCCCGCTGAGTTTCGGTTACTAAATTTTCTGCACTGCTTTGAATAGCCAGGGTTTCTTCAATTGGCAAAAGCTTAAAAGAACCGACTAACTGACGAGATGCTACGGGAATCTTGCAGTTTTCTAGATGGAGTTTGAGGATTCCGCCTTGCAGACCAAATTTGACGCGACCGCCGAGCAGCGGTTCCCAATGCTCGTTAAAATTTAGGCTCAAGTGAATGTCTAGCTGCTGGGTTTGGGCTGCAACCGATGGAAGTGGAATTGCTTCTAATTGCATCCACAAGCAATCTGGGTATTTGTTTTGAGACTCTAGCGATCGCATATCGGGTAGAATTGCTGGCACTACCAGCCTGTAATTGATATTTAAATTAGTTTATTATTTCTATTTTATCACAATACAGCTTTTTTTTGTGGACAAGATTGTAAATTTTGTTTAATTCGATCCGCAACTCATTGGTTTTGCTGGATTTGGCTTTTCACCCAATTCCGAAATGCTTTCACTAATTCCAAATAGTCCATTGTTTCTGCTTGTTCCAAAAATCTAACAATCTCTAATATCGGTAAGCTGGGAAATGCTAAACTGATCTCGCCCTCAACGTATTCTCCATTTTCTAATCTGTTGATTCTGAGCCGCGATCCATTATAAATCCAAACTTCCGGCACTCCCAGATCCGCATAAACCTGCAAGCTATTTTCCGAACGGCTGGTAATATCAATTTCTACCACTAAATCGGGCGGCGGATCTTGATTCATGTCGATTCTTTTTTTGCCTTTAACTGCACTAACATTTTGGATGTAAAAACATTCATCAGGTTCTACACCGCTAAGTTCAGGACGCTTGAAAGTTGTGGAACCAAGAGGCTCAATTCTCACCTCTAATTCTTCCGCTAAGGTTTCAACAAATCGACCCATTATTGTTTTGAAACGTTCGTGTTCGGGAGAAGGTACCATAATTTTCAAATTGCCGCGATTATATGTCAATCGAATTTGCCGATCGCCGATTTCGGCTAGCAAAGTTTCGTAGGTTTGCCAACTGATACCCGATAGCTCGACAATTTGTTCGGGTGGAGCGAGAGTTTGAGCGGTCATAGGGCTATTTTCGTGAAGAGTTCGTAGGCGCAAGCCGGGGTGTAGCCATCGCACTTTTGCATTATATCATCGAAGGAAGCCTAAGCTGGAAATACCAAAGACAAATCTAGAGACAACTCGGGAAAATCAGGAATTACCACCGTCTGATTTGGCAAAACAACTCGTTGCAATTGATAACTATAACTCCCGTTTTGTTTCTGATAAGGCTCGCTGTGCATTTCCAGTTGATTATCAACCAAATTAAATATCCAATAATTAGAAATCCCAGTCTCAGCATAGAGAGACAGCTTGGTTGTGCGATCGTACTTCAAAGTAGAATCTGAAACTTCAATTACCAACAAGATATCAGCAGGCTGCGGGTGAGAAGATAAATAACGATCGGCTCGATTGCGGGCAATCACAACATCAGGCTCTGGTTCGCTATCATCAGACAAAATAATTGGCTCTTGACCGCGCACGATCGCGCGTTTTCCCACCAGCGCGTACAATTCTCCAAACAGCAGCGAATTACAAACAGAGTGAAACGTACCTTTAGCAGCCATAATGATAATTTCTCCGCGAATCAATTCAACTCGCTCATCGGGGGCGAAAAATCCCAGTTCTCCCAAACGGTGATATTCGGCGATCGAGAATCGTTTTGCAGTTACGGCAGTCATAGCTTTTCTTACCCTCTACAATTACCAACCTTTCCAATTAATTCTACTCAAAAATCCCGCCCCGTGCCGTCAATTCAACCTTCAGGGCATCCGAAATTCCCAAACAACAAAAAAACTTTGCATTTTTTACTACTGTATTTGTCAAATCAGCGCGACTCAAATCAGCACCGTTTAAATTCGCACCACTCAAATTAACACCACTTAAATCAGCATTCTTGAAATCAGTATTTGTCAAATTTGCATTTACTAAAATCGCATTCGGTAAATAAGCACTGCTCAAATTGGCGCCGGTTAAATTTGCACCGCTCAAATTCGCCCGGGGCAGCTTTGTCCGCAAATCAGCACCGCTCAAATTGGCGCTGCTGAGCTCAGCATCCCGCAAATTAGCATTGCACAAATTAGCATCAATTAAAATAGCAGCGCTCAGCAAAGCACCGCTGAGATCTGCCAAAGTCAAATCTGCGCCTCGGAGGTTGGTTTCGCGCAAATCCGCACCGTTAAAATCAGTGTAGTGCAAGTCAAAACCGCTTAAATTAGCCCCAGCAAAATCCTCAATTGGATTCAAACCAACTGTTTCTGCAAGTTGTACAAAACTCTTATTTTTATCAATTAAAAACAGTTCCCGGACGATCGCCAATTGCTCCTGTCGGTACTGGTTAGCCTTCTCGTAATCGGCTAAATACTTGTAACCCAGCTTCAAATACTTGAGAGCATTGCGCTCAATGCGATCGTCCTTGCTGGTGCGCGCGATCGACAACTGCTGGTGATAGCATTCGATCGCACCAGGCAAATCTCCCTTAGCATCGTAAGCTAGCGCCAAATTGCCCAAAGTTTCCAATTCAGAGCGCCCGTCGCCAGTGTCCCGCGCGATCGCCAAACGCTGCTGCTGGTAATCAATAGCACTAGAAAAATCCTCCAGAGCACAGCAAGCATTGCCCAGATTTCCCAAAGCATTTGCCTCACCCCGGCGATCGCGAATTTCCCGCGCTAACACCAAATGCTGCTGGTAGCAGTCGATCGCCTGAGCATAATTTCCCAGCGCTTCGTAAGCTACGCCCATATTACCCAGCGCCGCACCCGATCGCCGCTTATCGTCCATTGAGCGATACAGCGCCAGCGCTTCCTGCCAAGAATTCAGCGCCGCCTCAAATTGACGCGCCTGATATTGCGAAATCCCCTGCTTGATTAGCTCGCTAGCTTGTTCGCTCATAATGTCAAAATTAGTTAATAACTAAAATTGATATTAATCGACTCAAAGCGGTAATTGCTAATCGGTAATCGGGAATCGGGGATCGGTATGGTTAATCCCCTCCCCCATCCGTATTTTCACGTCCGTGCAAAAAAAAAGACAAAAAAAGAGAGAGCTACCTAAGTAACTCTCTCTGCCATCAGGGTGCATCTACATAACACAATATAACACGGTCGGGATGAGGGGTGTCACCCCCAAACGTGAAGATGTTGTAAAGAAATGTAGATTAATTATAAAGTTACGATCCAGGGATCGCGGCGAGCTCAGGAAAAACCGATCGCCCGCCGCTGTATCCGCTACACGACCCCCTTAACAACTGCTTAGCCTGCGCCGTTAAGCTTCGCCGCCAACAGCTCATTGGTGAGTTTGGGATCGGCCCGGCCGCCCGTTTCCTTCATCACCTTGCCGACAAAAAAGCCCAGCAGCTTAGTTTTACCGGCTCGGTACTGTTCGAGCTCCTTGGGATTGGCTGCCAACACCGCATCGATCGCTCGATCGATCGCCCCAGTATCCGAAATTTGAATCAAACCCTTACTCTCAACGAACTTCTGAGGCGAACCACCGTTTGCCAGCAACTCCGGCAAAATATCCTTAGCGATTTTGCCACTGATCGTACCGGCATCAATTAGCCCCAACAGTTCGGCTAAATCCTGCGGTTGGAAAGGAATTTCTGCGATCGCCAGTTTTTCATTTTTCAGATAAGCAGTAATATCGCCCATCACCCAATTCGCAGCTTGTTTAGCCACAGCACCGGCGGCGATCGATTTTTCAAAATACTCCGCCACCGCTTTGTCGTCAGTCAGCACCCGCGCGTCGTAGGGAGAAAGACCGAGCTCTGTTTCGTAGCGATTGCGCTTTTGGGCTGGCAATTCCGGCAGTTGAGCTTTCCAATCCTGCAATTGCTCGGCCGAAACTTTGATCGGAGGCAAATCCGGTTCCGGGAAATACCGATAATCGCTCGCGCCTTCCTTAACCCGCATACTGAAAGTACACTGCTTGTTTTCATCCCAAAGCCGCGTTTCTTGGACGATGGTTTCGCCATTTTCCACAGCTTGAATTTGCCGCTCGATCTCGTAATCGATCGCTCGTTCGATCGCATTAAAAGAGTTCATATTTTTAATTTCCACCTTCGTGCCGAACTCTTTTCTGCCCACGGGGCGCACCGAAATATTCACGTCGCACCGGAGCGAACCTTCCTGCATATTCCCGTCGCCAACACCGATGTAGCGCACGATCCGGCGCAATTCTTGACCGTATTCGGCAGCTTCCGCGCCCGATCGCAAATCCGGTTCCGAAACAATTTCGATTAGAGGCACACCGGCGCGGTTGTAATCCACCATTGAATAAGTTGAACCGCTGAGCCGATCGCTGCCGCCGTGAACCAATTTTCCGGCATCTTCCTCCATGTGCAAGCGAGTGATACCGATTTTTTTTCTAGTAGAATTTCCCGTCTCATCCACCAGTTCAATTTCTAGCCAACCGTTAGTAGCGATCGGCAAATCGAACTGAGAAATTTGATAATTTTTAGGCAAATCGGGATAGAAATATTGCTTGCGGTCAAACTTACTGTAAGGTGCGATTTCGCAGTTGAGAGCCAGCCCTGCTTTCACCGCATACTCCAGCACTTTTTGATTTAATACTGGCAATACTCCCGGCATTCCCATACAAATTGGGTCAATGTTAGTATTTGGGGCATTGCCAAATTCTGTAGAAGAACTGGAGAAAATTTTAGTATTCGTACTCAATTGACAATGAGTTTCGAGACCGATAATGGCTTCGTACTGAGTTTGGTTTTTTATCGAAGAGGGTGCAGCAGCAGTCATAAGCGATTTAAAAGACTGAATAACTTTAGATTTTATTTTAGCTTTTTATTGACCAAAGTGATTGGAGAGTATTTGTAGGTAGGGGCGGTTTCATTGGTGTCTACAAGCGCGTCAAACCCTGAGTTCAGCAGGTTTAAACCCCTGCCGGACTTGGATAAAGCGTGTTTAGTTGAGACAAATGGGGATCTGCATAGGCAACGCCGTGCTACAGATTCGCGATCAACCCAAGCCCGCAGCCACGCCGATCTCCTTTTGATCGCCCCCAAACAACAACTCTGTGCAAAAATATACTTAGCGCCTGCTCCTGCCCGCACCCTTCCCTTACCCAGGAGAGTTTTAGATCCATCCACCACAATTGCTGATCAATGTACACCCCAAATCCTTTTACTGGCAGTATTTAATAACGCCCGCCGCCTCCAACGATCTGCTCCACGCACAGACTAAAAATTAAAAATGTATAATTTAACAGGAAATTACATATTTTTAATTTTTAAGCTTTAATTTTGAATTCTAAAAGTAACACTTGCCTAAGTGTAAAACCTATGCCTGAAATTCCAGTAGAAAGTGCCACACTGTTTCAGAACAGCATCACTGAGCTAGAGCAGGCGGAATCAGCCCTCGAACTCGCTTGGAACGAACTCGAAAAACAAACAGCAGAAACCATTGCTCACATTGCCAAAGCCGGCTCAGCAAACACACAGGAAATTAGCGATCGCTTGGCCGGCGCGAAGCAACTCCGGCAGCAACTTCAAACTCAAATAAAAAAAGCCAACTCGCGGCGGGAATTTCATCTAGAAAACTCGCCCCTGGCAGTTGTAGAGTGGGACAGCGAATTTCGGGTAATGCGGTGGTCGCCAATGGCAGAACAACTATTTGGCTGGAGTGCAGCAGAAGTAATCGGCAAATACTGGCACGAATGGTCAATAGTTCATCAAGAAGACTTCGAGCAAGTGTGCGACGTCACAAATCAACTGTTACACAGTAGAGAAACCCGCAACATTTCCCGCAACCGCAACTATACCAAAGATGGCTCGGTAATTTACTGCGAATGGTACAATTCTGCACTCCTCGATGAATCGGGAAGAGTAGTTTCTATTCTCTCTTTTGGCAGAGACATAACCGATTGCCACCGCATTCAAGAAGAACTGCACCGGCGCGAACAAGCTTTCAGCACCCTAGCGGAAAATGCGACCGATATCATCGCCAGGTTTGATAGAGAATTCCGCCACCTTTACATCAACCACGCAGTAGAATTAGCAACCGGAAAAACCCCCGCCGAATTAATTGGCAAGAGCAACAGAGAATCAGGAATGCCACCACACTTGTGCGACCTGTGGGAGGACACTTTTTTGAAAGTTTTTGGCACCGGAAAACAAGAAACCATAGAATTTGAGTTTCCCACTCCCGAGGGCATAAAACATTACCACTGTCGAGTTATTCCCGAGTTTACTGAAGACAATTCAGTAGAAACAGTTTTATCCATAGCCCGGGACATTACTGAACTAAAACAAGTGGAATCCCAGTTGCGACAAAGCGAATTTAAATTTAGAACAATAGTTGATTCTAACATGATCGGTCTAATCTTTTGGGACATTAATGGTCCCATTATAGATGCCAACGCCGCTTTTTTAAACACGGTAAAATATACGCGGGACGATTTGCTTGCGGGAAGAATTAACTGGCAAGAAATGACACCGCCAGAATACGTGCGTTTAGACACAGAAAAAGTTGCCGAACTGAGGGCTAGAAATACCGTTATTCCCTTTGAAAAAGAATTTTTGCGCTCCGATGGGAGCCGCGCTCCGGTGATGCTCGGCAGCACATTTTTAGAACGAACGCAGCAGTTAGGAGTCAGTTTTGTGCTGGATTTAAGCGATCGCAAGCAGGCAGAATTGGAACTGCAAAAACATCAGCAACTTTTAGAGAGTATTGTTACAACAATACCTAACTTTCTCTACATTTACGATGCAGTAGAAAACAAAAATATTTATGCAAATGAATCGGTCACAGCCATGCTGGGTTACACTCCCCAAGAATTGCAAGATTTGGGTACAGACGCTGTGGCTAAGTTGGTTCATCCCGATGATTTGTTAGAGCTAATTACAGGTAGGGAGCGGCTCAAACACAGCAGCAATACCCATGAAACGCATGACATAGACTACAGAATAAAACACAAAAATGGGGAATGGCGCTGGGTGCACGATCGCTCTAAAATTTTTAAAAGAACCCCAGACGGACAAATTGTACAATTTATCGGTTCCGTACTCGATATCAGCGATCGCAAACAAGCCGAAGAATCATTAAAACAGCAAAAAGAACTGCTGCAAACTATATTCGACAACGTGCCGGTCATGCTCGCATTCTTGGGAAGCAGCGGTGAAGTAAACTGGGTAAACCGCCACTGGGAACAAGTGCTCGGCTGGAGTTTGGCGGAAACCAAAGACCGCGATATCTTGGCGGAATTTTATCCGCAGCCAGAATACCGTCAATACGTTTTGGATGAAATCCAAGCAGCAAATCAGAACTGGAGCGACTTCAAAACACAAGTTAGAGACGGGCGAATTATCGACACTTCTTGGGCAAATGTTCGTCTTTCGGACGGCAGGTGTATCGGCATTGGTCAAGATATCACCGAACGCAAACGAGTAGAATCTGAACTTAAAGAACTCAACGAAACTTTAGAAGCTCAAGTTGCCCAGCGTACCGCAGAATTAGAGACTTTTTTTGATGCTTTGCCGGACTACATTTATGTTGTAGAACGGGACAATATGCGCTTGTCTTTTGTCAACCATCCCCTTGCAGAATTTTCCGGCTTCTACAGCAGGCAGCAGATGCAGGGCAAAACTATTTTTGAGTGCTATCCCAGCGAACTCACAGAACGATTTAGGCGGGAAAATTTGCACGTATTTGAATCGGGCAAAACTCTGCACTACCAGGAAAAATTTGTGAGGCCGGGTGGCAATGCTTACTTCGACACGTTTAAAATTCCGCTGAGAAATCTCAACGGCGAGGTTTATGCTTTAATTGGCACTGCTCGCGATATCACTGAGTTGGTAGAGACAAAACAAGCTTTGTCAGAACGCACAGAGCAATTAGAAGCTGCCAATCAAGAATTAGAATCTTTTTCTTACTCAGTTTCCCACGACTTGCGCGCACCTTTGCGACACATTTCAGGTTTTGTAGAAGCGTTGAAGCAGCGGCTAGAATTAACTGAGGCTTTGAGCGATCGCAAAATAGTTCACTATATGGAAATAATTGAAGAAAGCAGCCAAAAAATGAGCCTGTTGATTGACGGTTTGCTCGCCCTGTCGCGGGTGACTCGCACCGAGTTGAGGCAAATTCCGATCGATCTGAGCCGTTTGGTACAAAATGCGATTAAATTGACTAAACCACCAACTGTCGCAGATCCGGCCCAAACTCCCCACAGCGTTGAATTTGCCGTCGGAGATTTGCCAACTGTAATGGGAGATCCAACCTTGCTGCAACAGGTGTTCAGCAACTTGATTAGCAACGCCGTCAAGTTCAGTCGCGGACGCACTCCAGCTACAATAGTTATTGAGGGTTTACCGGATGGGACGATTTTTGTCAAGGATAACGGGGTGGGTTTTCCAATGGAATATGCCGATCGCCTGTTTGGAGCCTTTCAGAGGCTGCACTCCCAGAGAGAATTTGAAGGTACGGGCATCGGTTTGGCGATCGTCCAGCGGATTATTCACCGCCACGGCGGCACGGTTTGGGCCGAAAGCCTACCTAGTCAAGGAGCCACGTTTTACTTTAAACTAGGGCAAACAATCTCAAACGGTAGTATAGATTCGTAAATTAAGTGTATAAGAGTTTTAAATTCAAAATTTAAAACTCTTATACACTTAAATAAGTCACAATCGGTGAGAGCATCAGAATTTTGGTATGACAGGAGTGTTCACTGTTAGGGATAGAAGCGAAAGATATAGGCTAGGCTGTCCAAGATGCTCGTACTCCTAAAAAACGCTCTTTTAAAAATGGGGATGATCCCCAATCGGTTCGGTCAGCCCTCGACTGCCGGTGCTAAATCAAGGTCTGGCGAGTAGAGTAGATAATTGATTTTGCTAAAAATAACTAAAAATATAGAGATAAAATTAACAACAAAACTCAGTCTAAAAAATTACTAGCAAAAACACGAATAACCAATTGAAAACCTCCCAAATACATTATGTTAGATATAAATCAGACCAACTATCTACTAAAAATGGTGGCGGAATCAACATTAAACTTGTTGATTATCGAAGACATGGCAGAAGATATGGAATTAATAGTGCTCGCCTTAGAATCGGGGGGGGTAAATTTTAAGTGCGACACGGCCGAAACAGCAACAGAGTGCAGAAAACTGCTCGAAAATTACAAGTACGATGCTGTACTCTCAGATTACCGCCTCCCCGGCTTCAACGGTTTAGAAGTGTTGAAATTAATGCAGGAATTAGGGCAAGACATACCCTTGATTTTAGTAACGGGAAGTTTGGGAGAAGAAGCGGCAGTTGAGTGCCTCAAAGCCGGAATGACCGATTACGTATTAAAAGGGCGACTGTTTAGGTTGCCAACAGTCTTAGAACGATCGCTCCAAGAATACAAAATGCGGCGCCAGCAACAAGAAGCGATCGCCCAAATTCAGCGGCAAGCTCAGCGAGAAGCGATCATCAACCGCATCCTCCAAGCCATGCGCTTCACCCTTGTACTCGACGAAGTGCTGCAAACCACCGCAGATCAACTGCACGAAGCTCTAGACATCAGCGCCTGCGCCATCTTGCAGCCAGATGCTGAAGGCGGCATCAGAGTTCGCTACATCAGCAAAGCATCCGACCGAGAAGGGTTTGTTGGGGTAAATTGCAAAGTAGCCGAGCACTACAGATCGGGGCTCGCGGCCGGGGAAACCCTGATTATCGACGAGTTATCGACACTGTGCCCGTCCCTGCAAGAATCAGCAGGGTTGGTAGGGTTTCGCTCCGTCGCGATCGCGCCACTGCTCTACCAGCAGTCATTTTTGGGAGGAATTAGCCTCTATCAGTGCGATCGGGCGCGCTCTTGGAGCGCAGAAGAACTGTCGCTACTCAAAGCCATAGCCGATCAGTGCGCGATCGCGATCCACCAAGCCGAACTCTACCAACAAGCCCAAACCGAGCTTGCAGAACGCAAGCGCGCCGAAGCAGCAGTCTGCGGCATCCAGCAGCAGCTAGCCACAATGGCAGCCAATATTCCCGGCTCAGTCTACCGCACCGTCCTGCATCCAGATGGCACAATGTCGCTGCCCTACATCAGTCCCGGCGTGCGCGAAGTTACTGGGTTCGGGGCCGAAGAAGTGATTTCGCACCCAGAACTCTTGACCGAAATCATCCATCCAGAGGACAAAAGCTCGTCTGACAGCCACGTAGCAGCATCGAGAGCGAGTCTTTTGCCATGCGATCGCCAGTACCGCATCGTTCTGAGATCTGGGGAGATCAAGTGGGTGCAAGACAGCGCTAAATTTTCCAAAAACGAAAACGGCGACGTAATTATAGACGGAGTAGCCCTCGACATCAGCGATCGCAAACAAGCAGAATCAGCCCTGCGCCAAAGCGAACAGCGATTTCGCTCGCTGATTGAAAACGCCACAGACATCACGATCATTCTCGACGCCGAAGGAATCTTCCGCTACATCAGCCCTTCCGTCAAGCGAATTTTAGGATACGCGCCCCACCAGGCGATCGGGCGCAGCGCCTTAGAAATAGTTCACCCCGACGACTGCGCCACGATCACCGAAACCCTCCACAAAGCCATTAAAAACCCCAAAAGAAGCCAGTGCCCAGTTGAGTACCGAGTCCGCCACCGCAACGGTTCCTGGTGTTATGTAGAAGCTGTAGCCACCAACTTGCTGTATGATCCCGCAGTCGAGGGAATCGTGATTAACTGTCACGACATCACTCAGCGCAAACTCGCCGAAGAACAACTGCTGCACGATGCTTTTCACGACGCCCTCACCGGATTGCCCAACCGATCGCTATTGACCGATCGGCTGGAACACGCTCTGAGGATGGCAAAACGGCGCAAAGACTACTTGTTTGCGGTGCTGTTTCTCGATTTAGATAGATTTAAAGTAGTCAACGATTCCCTCGGCCACGCCATCGGCGATCAACTGCTAGTCTCGATCGCGCGGCGTCTGGAAGCTTGTCTGAGGGTCGGAGATACAGTGGCCCGCCTCGGAGGTGACGAGTTTGTGCTGTTGCTAGAAGACATCGAGGGCATCAATGAAGCTACCACCATTGTCAACCGCCTGCAAAAGAAAATCACCTCCCCTCTCCTTCTAGACGGACACGAAGTATTTATCACCGCCAGCATCGGCATAGCTTTGAGTTCTGGCGAATACCTGGAACCGACAACCCTGCTGCGCGACGCCGACACAGCAATGTACCGCGCCAAAGAACTTGGCAGAGCCCGACACGAAGTTTTCAACAGTTCCATGCACGCCCACGCTTTGCGCCTGTTGCAGCTAGAAAACGACCTACGGCGGGCGATCGAATCAATTAGAGAGTCGGTCAGAGAAGAAGACTTTCCCTCATCCCCCGCATCAGCCTTACCTCCCTTATCCGCAGCGCCCCAGTTTATTATTCACTACCAGCCGATCGTGTCGATCGCCAGTAACACAATTACCAGTTTTGAGGCCCTAGTGCGCTGGCAGCATCCAGAACGCGGCTTAGTTTCCCCCGGTGAATTCATCACCATCGCCGAAGAAACCGGCTTGATCGTACCCCTGGGCCGCTGGGTACTCCGCACAGCTTGCCACCAAATCCGCCAGTGGCAGCAGCTATTTCCCAGCAATCCCCCCTTAAGCGTTAGCGTCAACATTTCTGTCAAACAGTTTTCTCAGCCAGATTTAATCGAATACATCGATCAAGTTCTCGCAGAAACTCACCTCGACGGCAGCAGTTTAAAACTAGAAATTACCGAAAGCGTACTCATAGAAAATTCCGAATCAGTAACAGCAATGCTGGTACAGCTCAGAACCCGAAACATACACTTGTGTATTGACGACTTCGGTACCGGCTATTCATCGCTTTCCTACCTGCACCGCTTCCCCACCAATACCTTAAAAATAGACCGTTCTTTTGTTAGCAGGATGGGAGGGGAGTTCGATTTCAGTAAAGGAGGGATTGACCCGACCGAAATTGTGCGGTCGATCGTTACTTTGTCCCACAATTTAGGCATGGATGTAGTAGCCGAAGGAGTCGAAGAAGCCTCGCAACTATCTATACTCAAAGGGTTAAAATGTGAGTACGCCCAGGGATTCTTTTTCTCAAAGGCAGTAGACTCTCAAACAGCAGCAACCCTAATCCGACAGCAAGCAGAAAATCAGAATTTGCTGACATTTAGTTTGTTAGAGAAAGGCCATTAAAAAAACACGGCATTTTGTGAGTCCCGTTTCAGCATAAAATCTTAAAATATTTTAAAACAGTCCCTAACTGGCGTCAGTTAATAACTACGGCATCCAAATCACTGTCAACAACCCATGTCTAAAGATACTGGGCTTTCAGCCTCAGACTTAAACGATAGTTGACCAGATGTGTAGCTGCGTACTACGTTAACGGTAAGAGTTAAAGACCTACCAGGGAGTGCGAAGCTAGTTCCTTGCCAAGCGAAATTTAGGATTAAATAGACTTATTGGGTTAAATCAGTGTCCTAAATATAGTATCGGCCCTTAACTAAGGCGCAAGCTAACATTACCCCTCTCATAGAGGCTCCTTATGGAGCGAACATTATACGATCGCGGGTTGCGAGGTTGGAAGTGGTAATTGTCCCACTGAAAGTACATTACAAAAGTACACTCCCATCTAGCAATCCTCGTGTAATGGAAAAATTCACGGCGGTTCAAACCGCCGACCCGTTTCCCTCTCAGCCCTAAAGACGCTGAGTTTCCCACTTACCGAATTTTTTTATGACTATTGGCTACCTCGCCCTCGTTCTCCACGCCCACTTGCCTTTCGTCCGCCACCCCGAAAGCGACTACGTTTTAGAAGAAGAATGGCTGTTTGAGGCGATCGCGGAAACCTATATTCCCCTGCTGCAAGTCTTTGAAGGGCTCAAGCGCGACGGCATCGACTTTAAAATTACCATGAGCATGACGCCGCCCTTAGTGGCCATGCTGCGCGACCCCCTGCTGCAAGACCGCTTCGACGACCACTTGGCTAAACTCGAAGAATTAGCCGATCTCGAAATCGAACACAACAGCGGCAACGGCCACCTCCGCTATTTAGCCGAACATTACGCCGCCCATTTCTCTCAAGTCCGCAACTTTTGGGAAAAGTACGATCGAGATTTAGTCAAAGCCTTCAAAGAACACCAAGATACCAACAACCTCGAAATCATCACCTGCGGTGCCACCCACGGCTACCTACCGCTGATGAAAATGTACCCAGAAGCAGTTTGGGCACAAATTCAAGTAGCTTGCGACAACTACGAAGCAAACTTCGGCCGCCGACCAAAAGGCATTTGGCTGCCCGAATGCGCCTACTATGAAGGCTTAGAACGGATGTTAGCCGACGCCGGCCTCCGCTACTTTCTCACAGACGGTCACGGCATCCTCTACGCCCGCCCGCGTCCCCGCTACGGCAGCTACGCCCCCATTTTTACCGAATGCGGAGTCGCAGCCTTCGGCCGGGATCACGAATCCTCGCAGCAGGTTTGGTCTTCCGAAGTCGGCTATCCAGGCGCTGCCGAATACCGCGAATTCTACAAAGATTTGGGCTGGGAAGCTGACTACGATTACATTAAGCCCTACATCATGCCCAACGGCCAGCGGAAAAATACCGGGATTAAATATCACAAAATCACCGGTCGCGGATTGGGTTTAGGCGATAAACAGTTGTACGATCCTTACTGGGCAAGGGAAAAAGCAGCCGAACACGCCAGCAACTTTGCTTTTAACCGGGAACGCCAAGTCGAACACCTCAACGGCATTATGCAGCGTCCGCCGATTATTGTTTCACCTTACGACGCCGAACTTTTCGGTCACTGGTGGTACGAAGGGCCTTGGTTCTTAGATTACCTGTTCCGCAAGAGTTGGTACGACCAAAATACCTACGAGATGACGCACTTAGCCGATTATTTGCGGGGAAATCCGACTCAGCAAGTGTGCCGCCCGTCTCAGTCTAGCTGGGGTTTCCGGGGTTTCCACGAATATTGGCTCAACGATACCAATGCTTGGATTTACCCGCACTTGCACAAAGCTGCGGAACGGATGATTGAGTTGGGAAGCATGGAACCTGCGGATGAATTGCAGTGGCGAGCTTTGAACCAGGCGGCGCGGGAAGTGCTGCTAGCTCAATCTTCTGACTGGGCATTTATCATGCGTACAGGGACGATGGTGCCCTATGCAGTGCGGCGGACTCGATCGCACTTAATGCGCTTTCACAAGCTGTACGATGAAGTGAAAGAAGGGAAAGTTGATTCGGGTTGGTTGGAGAAGGTTGAGGAGATTGATAATATTTTCCCTGAAATTAACTATCGCGTTTATCGATCGCTTTAAGCAAACTGCGAGCAAATCCCGACAGTTTCAAACCACTTGCGACACAAAAAAAACCCGCCTACGCGGGTTTTTTTTCATACAATTGTTCAAGACTTGGGCAGAACATCTATATTGCAGGTTTGCAGTGGGCGCCTTACCCCGATAAGTAGCGCGTCAAACCTATTCAGGACTTAGGCAACTGTCCCAAGTGAGCCTCGCACCATGCACCAAACCATTAGACAATAAACATATGAGCATTGGGACGTTTTAGTTAACAAATTAAATAACTTGACAGCACTAGAGTGTTTAATTTGATAAATTCTTTGACCCGATTGACCGGCTAAACTTGTTAGCGCAAAGCCTACACGAGTAAAGCGCAAGAAGCAACATGATTTATTTTAATCCGAGCTTTACTACACTGCCAAGACTATATCCTTGTTAATTGCTTGAGTTCTCTGAAATTAGTTGTTATTCCAACGAATGGCACACACTTTGTGTACATCACTTGTTGTAGATTGATTCTTGTCCGTAGTTGCGAAATATCCATTTTTTTACAAGTACGGGAAATAATTTAATTTATTGAATTGGGGAAAATTTTTAATTTTAATAATTGTCCCTCATTTGAGTTCGTTTGATAACCCACTTAAAGCTCCAACAGATTTATAATATTCTTGACATAAGGTATCGTCAACCAATCGGTTATTGTTTAAGGGACAATAATATATTTAGCCAAGACTTATACAAAACATTGTATTCGTAAATAAACGGCATTGCCATGTCCTTTAGCAAAACCGAAGGGAATACAATTAATCAAACAAAAAACCGGGTTTCTGCTCAAACCCGGTCACCAACCATGAAAACAAGCAATGTTAACACGGCTAAAACCTCAATTTTTTAATAACTTCATCCCCATTTTCACTTTGTCCAAAATAGTCTTTTGTGAGACACAAGTAATCAGACAAAGCTTGCCGCAATTCAAGGTATCGCGACGGACTTCCTGAGCTTTTTCGCCGTACCAAATCTCGCGGGCGCTGGCATTTTTTACATTACCAATTACCGGAAACTCATCGCACAATTTCACATCACCGCGCGTATCAATCCAGTAATTGCGGAGTCCCACGCGACAAGGACGAGTTGAATCAGGAGCTTTTTCTTCGGCAAAGTGAGGAATCATCAATCGCAACACTTCATCGCTGTTCATAATCGGAGCACCGTTGTTCTTCATTTCAATTAGGCGTTCGATTACTTGTGCAAATTCCTCGATGTCTTCTTTTTCAATCCACAATTCCTCGTATGTTTCTGGCGTCCAGCGGTTGACTGGTTGGAAGTTCACCGTCGTCGCGCCAATTCCCTGAGCCCAGGTGACTATTTCCGGGAGGTGGCGGAAATTGAGTCGGTTCATTGTCGGTTTGATGTTGATCGGAAACAGGACGTTCTGTTTTTCTTGTTCTTCGCGCAGATAACCGATTCCTTTAGAAAGCCGATCAAATAATCCCGGTTGACCTCGCAAATAATCGTGCAGTTCTGCATTCGGCCCGTCAACTGAGATATTCACATTAAAAGGACGAGCAGCCACAGTTTTGGCTGCGTTTTCCCTGGTCATGCAATAGCCGTTTGTGGTGACGCCGGCGTGAATGCCATTTTTATTTGCAAAGGCCAGCAAGTCTAGAAAACCTTTTTTAATATAAGGTTCGCCGCCGCTAAAGTTGATTGAAAATTCGCCCACAAATTCTTTGACGCTCAAGAGGGCATTTTGCCATTCTTCGATCGTCATTTCGTCTTTATATTCTTTGAGCCGCCAATACTCGCACTGCCGGCATTTTACATTGCAGCGCTCGTTGACAATCCCGTAAAAAGTGACGGGGCTTGTCACGTCGTATCCTGTATTGATTCGCAGCGATTCGGCCACTGCACTTTTGGTGTGCTTGACGCCCAGTCTCGATAATGTTAAAGCATCCATGTCTTTTTTTCCTTACGTGTTGTTAGCTAGGTCAATTTCTCGATTCCTCTTTTGTACGTATAATTACGCATTGTTGATTACGTATTGCTTTTGAATACGTATGCCCCATCCTAAGTGTTGCGTTTAGGTATGGCTAGATGTTTGTCAAATATTTATATTATTAAGAATTGTAACCTATTAAGATTTCTAATCAATCAAGCGAGGCTTTGTGTAAAAACATGAACCCGGATTAATAATTCCCCAAATATATGGGCTTAAGATTGACTTAATTTAATAATTGTACTTTTTGTTTAAAATTTGTTAAATAACTTAATACTGCCTGTCAATAAAACTACTTAAATAAGCGGTCTAAATAATTTAAAATTATAGTGAAATAAGCAGCTATACAGCAGTTAACTTCACACAAGCTTTACAATAGGATGAAATATAAATATTTCAACGGCAAAAAATGGCGACAAACATGGGACGATATTTGCACGTACTGAAATTGTTCTGGGGTGCGGCGATCGCAGCGGAACTAGAATACCGAATCAACTTTGTCCTCGCGGCCATCAGCAGCCTCGGAAATCTTGCGGGCAGCTTGTTTGGGCTGTTTTTGTTCTACCGTACCGGTTACACGTTTTCTGGGTGGAAATGGGAAGAAGCCTTAGTTGTACTCGGTATTTTCACGATTTTGCAGGGGTTTTCGTCAACGTTTCTAGCACCTAATCTCAGCCGTATTGTCGATCGAGTGCAGCAAGGTACTCTCGATTTCGTACTCCTCAAACCCATCAGTTCCCAATTCTGGCTATCTGCAAACACAGTTTCGCCTTGGGGAATCCCAGATTTAATCTTGGGCACCGTATTGCTGCTGTATGCTGCTAACAAATTGGGAGTAGCAATCGGCAACTATTTTTTAACAGCAATACCGCTATTATTCGGAACTATTACTCTTTACAGTATATGGTTTATGTTAGGGGCAACCAGCATTTGGTTTGTCAAAATTTACAATGTTACCGAAGTTCTCGAAGGATTGTTAGAAGCCGGTAGGTTTCCAATGGCAGCTTATCCCGCAGCTTATCGATTTTTCTTCACTTTCGTAGTTCCCGTTGCCTTCTTGACGACTGTGCCTGCAGAAGCCATGCTGGGGAGAGGTGAAATCGTTTGGATCGCAGGGGCGGGAATATTGGCGATCGGGCTGTTATTTTTCTCCCGCTACTTCTGGCACTTTGCACTCCGCTTTTACACCAGCGCTTCCAGCTAGTTAAGTAGGTAGGTAAGCTGCTGCACATCTAGATTGTCTATTATGTTTGAGAGGGAGAGGATTTGACACGTGGGGAATAGGGAATTGAAATATACACTTTCAAGGCAAAACAGCTTATCTAAAAAATATTTTTTCTATTTACTTAGATAGGTAAAAAAATGTAAGATTTCAACCTATCCTGGAAATGTAAACAGGAAATAAACTACGCAAACGAAGGCAAACCAATGAAAAGAAAAAAACTGGGTAACAGTAATTTTACTATCAGCGCGATCGGTCTTGGAGGTATGCCAATGTCCTTAAGCGGCCGGCCGCCAGAATCGCAATCAATTGCGGTAATTCACCGCGCCCTCGATTTGGGTGTCACCCTAATTGACACCGCAGATTCCTACTGCCAAGATGAATCCGACAAACACCACAACGAGCAACTGATTGCCAAAGCTTTGGAACAGTACACCGGAGATACTCGGGCCGTTACTGTCGCCACTAAAGGCGGCTTAATGCGGCCTCAAGGTGCATGGACGCGCAACGGCAATCCCCATCATTTGCGCCAGACAATTCGCGAAAGTTTTGAAGCGTTGGGCGGCGAGAAACCGATCGACCTTTGGCAATATCACTCGCCCGATCCCGCTTATACCATCGAAGCAGCCCTAGCACCCGCAAAAGAAGCAGTAGAAGCAGGAATGATTCGATTTATTGGAGTTTCCAACTTTTCTGTAGAGCAGATAAAACGCGCCCGCGATACAGTAGAAATTGTCTCTGTACAGAATCAGTATAATCCGTGGCACAGACAGCCGGAATCAGACGGCGTTCTGGAATATTGCGAAACCGAAAAACTGACATTTTTTCCTTGGAGCCCTTTAGGAGGAAGCCGCCGCGCCACAAGCTTGCAAGATATGCCCGCGATCGCCAAATTAGCAGCAGAAAAAAACGTTTCAGTTTACTGTATAGTATTAGCTTGGTTGATGGCACAATCGCCCTGCATCGTTCCGATTCCCGGTGCGACCAAAGTATCGAGTATTGAGGACTCGGTGCAGGCGCTCGAAGTTAAATTGACTGACGAGGAATTGCAACAAATTGCCGTAAGTTAAGTATATAAGGGCAAAAACAACAATAGAACAGGCTTTCCGGCCTGTTCCACAAACAGAACTTTATTGTGGGGTGGGCCGGAAAGCCCGCCCCTGAAAGTGGGATTTAATGAGTAAAGTTGACATTTTTTGAGGAATTGAATTTAATGGAAGCTAATCAAGTGAATGCCGATAGAGACGTAGCAATTGAACATCAAAACGTACCAGTCGCCCATGAAGGACTGCACAACTTTTTATACAGTTCCGACTCAGAACACAGCGCAGCAGCCGCTATTTCTGAATTAGAAAATGACGGCACGCAAGTAATGTCGATCGATACATGGCGCGATTTGGCAACTAACGCGAAAGTCGCCGGCGTTTACGCTGTAATGGACACTTCCCGCAACACTCAGTTTATCGGTTATTCGCGAAATATCCTGCTTTCAATCAACGGTCACATCGCCCAAAATGGCGCAGAAAATTGTGCTTTCCTGCGCGTGCAAACTTTCAAATTCCCGAAGCGGGAAGAAATGGAAAGTTTGCGGGATGCTTGGATAGCAGAACTCGGCAGCATTCCGCCTGGAAACAGTGCTGACAGCGAAATGTGGGCGGCTACGGTAGGCCAAGCAGCGCGATCGGCAATGTCTGCTGAGGAACAAAAAGCTTATGAAGAAAAGAAGCTAAAATTACGCAAAGCAATGGCTGATTCCACTCTTACCAAAGAGTTAGAAACCGCTACCAAAAGTGATGGCGATCGGGCTAAGGATTTGGAAGCGGCTGTTAACAATGATGACTGGAGTGCCGTGATTCAATCGCAAACCCAGGAAACAAAGTCCGGCGAATAAAATTTGCTGCTACATAAACTTTCGTCCGCCATAAATGGGGGCGGGTTTATGTAGATTATTGGTTGAAATTAAAGAGTGTTGGTGAACCAGCCCCTACTAATTAATGACTAACTTTGCGTTCAGTAACTAAAGTCAAACTTACCCATTCACCCCGCTCATTGTAACTGCGAATCATCCGAAACCGCAAGTCAGGTTTTACCAACCAACCTGCCTCAAAAAATATAGGTTTTCTGGATTCAATCTTGACAGGTAAAGTGCAAGAACCACCGTCAGGAAGCAGCACAACTTGCACGGGCAAAGCACCTTCGTTAAAGTGCAGAACTGAACCGTCAATGCGGGCGCTAGAACTAATAACAGTAGCATTACTGCCAAAAGTAATTTTGTTTACTAGGCGATCGCCATTTTCCAAATGCAATTGCAGTTTGGTAGAATAAAAGTCAGGAGAACGCAAATCAGGATACATTGTCACCGCCTCGCCTTCCCACTCTCCCAGCAAATCGTCAACAGTTAAAGGTGGACGTTCGGGGACATTTTTATCCGGCTGCTTTTCCCGAATTAAGATAAGTTTGGATAAATTGCCGTCGGTATTGTATGTCAGAGGGAAGCGCAACCGGCGATAATTGTAGATAAAACCAAACTCGGCACCGCACTCAGAATAAGGCGCTAGTTGAATAGTACCCTGAGAAAAAGCTCCATTCTCAAAAAATAGGATATCTCGTCCCAAAGCTTGATATTCTCGAACAAGTTCGCTGACTTCCAGTTCGCCGACACCGCTAGGATTTGGGGAAAATCGACGGAGTTTCAATCGCACAGTTTTGTTGTCATTGAAACCTTCGAGAGAAAGAATGCTAGGAGTATCTTGAAGTACCTCTCCTCGCGTTGATAGCTGAGTGAAGGAACCGTGCCATTCTCCCAAGTTTTGCAGAAAATTTTCCCACTGCGCTACCATATTCTTACCTTTGGATATATGTCTAAAAATAGAATTATAACTCTACTGACGGATTTTGGATTAAGCGATGTTTATGCAGGAGTGATGAAAGGTGCGATCGCCCAAATTAACCCGCAGTTAAAAGTCATTGACATTACGCACCAAATACCCTCTCAAAATATTGCGGCCGCGAGGTTTTGTTTGATGACTGCTTTTGCTTATTTTCCGCCGGAAACCGTACACGTTGCTGTCGTCGATCCGGGGGTGGGAAGCAAGAGACGCGGGGTTGCGATTAAATGTGCTAATTGCTTTCTTGTCGGGCCGGATAACGGGTTGTTTAGCGGGGTGTTGAGTCGGGAAAGTGCGATCGCATCTGTCGAACTCACCAACCCCAAATACTGGCGCACACCTCAACCCAGCAGCACTTTTCACGGTCGCGATATTTTCGCTGCAGCGGGCGCTCACTTGGCTAACGGGGTGGCGTTGGAAGAGTTGGGAGATGCCATCGACCCTGCAAGTTTAGTGCAGTTAGAGATACCAAATTGTGCCGTTACAGCCACAGGTATAGAAGGCTGCATTCAATATGTCGATCGCTTTGGCAACCTAATTACTAATATCCCCAATAATTGCATTATAGGTAACAATTGGTCAGTAACAATTAGCAAGAGTTCTGATGCAATTCGCATCCCCAGCGGTAAAAGCTACAGCGACAGCGAACCGGGCGATTTAATTGCCATAACTGGTTCTGACGGTTGGCTAGAAATTGCCGTTAATGGCGGGAGTGCTCAATCAGTATTAAAATTGGAATGCGGAGCGATCGTGCAATTGCTTTTTGAAACTAACAATTAAATAGGACTTACGCATGGGTACTCAGAAACCGGGTTTTTTACGAAAATACTTTGTTGGAATCAGGAGATACCGTAAAAAACCCGGTTTCTTTGGCGGAGTGCGTAAGTCATAGTCGGGAATTTTTTAGATAACTCATTTTTGGACTGGCTAATTTTTAAATGCAAGTATTAAAAACCCGGTTTATTGAAGAAACCGGGTTTCTCATCTTTATCCAGCTACCACGAAATTAACCAACTTCCCAGGCACCACAATTACCTTTTTAATCTCCTTACCTTCCAGGTGACGCTTAGCCAATTCCGACTCGCGAGCAAACTTTTCAAAAGCAGCTTTATCAGCACCAGAAGGCACTTGAATTGTGCCGCGAGTCTTGCCCATAACTTGAATTACCAGCGTAATTTCATCGGTAACTAATGCAGATGGATCGACAGTCGGCCAAGTTTGCGTATGCACCGATTCACTGTTACCAGTATTGTGCCACAATTCATCAGCAAGATGCGGTGCAAAAGGCGCTAACAAGCGAATCAAAGTGTTTATTCCTTCTGCATAAATTGGCGAATCTTTACACTTAGCATCATTCAAAGCATTGCTGAGTTTCATCATTTCAGAAACAGCAGTATTGAACTGATAATCGCCCTCCAAATCTTCGCTCACTTCCTTAATTGCCGTGTGAATTGCCCGCCGTAAATCCTTCTCAATTTTACTTAATTCAGCATTTTCTACGCCTTGACCGGGGGTGACAGGGGGGCGTGCAGCAAACTCTGTAACCACGCGCCAAACGCGATTTAAAAAGCGAAATTGCCCTTCTACATCAGCATCATCCCACTCCAAATCCTTCTCTGGCGGTGCTTTGAATAAAATAAACATCCGCGCCGTATCTACCCCATATTTTCCCATAACTTGCAATGGGTCAACGCCGTTATATTTGGATTTTGACATCTTCTCATAGAAGACTTCTAAGGCTTCACCAGTTTCAGGATCTTTTGGATTTGCGGGGTCTATATCTGCTGGGGGAACGTATTTGCCAGTAACGGGGTTTTTGTATGCCATTGCTTGCACCATGCCTTGAGTTAACAGGCGTTTAAATGGTTCGTCACAATTGATTAAACCCCGATCGCGCAAAACCTTGGTAAAGAACCGCGAATAGAGTAGGTGCAAGATTGCGTGTTCGATGCCGCCTACATATTGGTCTACAGGCATCCAATCATTAGTTTTCGCCGTATCGAAGACTTGCTCTTGATTTTGAGCATCGGGATAGCGCAAGAAATACCACGATGAATCGATAAAAGTATCCATCGTATCTGTTTCCCGCTTCGCCGGAGTGCCGCAACTCGGACAAGGAACGTTTACCCATTCTTCCATCTTGGCCAAGGGCGAACCTTTGCCCGTAAATTCTACATTTTCCGGCAACAATACGGGCAAATCAGATTGGGGTACGGGGACAGTTCCGCAGGTGGGACAGTGAATTACGGGAATCGGAGCGCCCCAATAACGCTGTCTAGAAATTAACCAATCTCTCAAGCGGTATTGGATTCGGGCTTTGCCATAACCTGCATTTTCGGCATGGTGAATAATCGCTGCTTTGCCTTTAATTGAATCCATGCCGTTGAAGCTTTCGGAATTAATCATAATCCCAGGTTCGGTGTAAGCTTCCGTCAGCGGAACTTCATCATCATCCACAATTACTACTTTAATTGGCAGTTGATATTGATTGGCAAATTTAAAATCTCGCGTGTCGTGGGCGGGTACTCCCATGACTGCGCCGGTGCCGTATTCGTACAGCACATAATCTGCGATCCAAATGGGGATTTCTTCGCCGTTGAAAGGATTGATTGCTTTGCCGCCTGTGGGAATGCCACGCTTTGGTTTGTCTTCGGCTGTGCGATCGATCTCGCTTTGCAGTGCAACTTCTTTGATGAAGGTTTCTACAGCGGCTTTCCTATCTTCGGTTGTCACGCGCTGAGTTAGTGGATGTTCCGGCGCTAAAACAACGTAACTGACGCCGTAAACTGTATCGGGACGTGTGGTGAAAACGGCGATTTTTTCATCCATTCCGACAATCGGAAATTCTAAGTAAGCGCCGACTGATTTGCCTATCCAGTTGGCTTGCATTAATTTGACTCTTTCTGGCCAATCTGGCAATTTGTCTAAGTCGTTTAATAACTGTTCGGCGTAATCGGTAATTTTGAGGAACCACTGCCGCAATAATTTGCGCTCGACTTTGGCACCGGAACGCCAGGAACGACCTTCGTTATCTACTTGTTCGTTTGCTAAGACTGTTTGGTCTATAGGGTCCCAATTAACTGCGGCTTCTTTTTGATAAGCTAATCCGGCTTCTAAAAATTGCAAGAAAATCCATTGAGTCCACCGATAATAATAGGGAGAACAAGTTGTAACTTCTTTTGTCCAGTCGAAAGAAATACCCAGGCGGCGAAATAAGCCTTTCATTTGGGCAATGTTTTGATAAGTCCATTGTGCAGGGGGAATTCCTCGCTCGATGGCTGCATTTTCTGCGGGCAAACCAAAAGCGTCCCATCCCATCGGATTCAATACCCGATAACCTTGCATTCGCTTGAGTCTGGCAATTACATCGATGATTGTGTAGTTGCGGACGTGGCCCATGTGCAGGTTTCCCGACGGGTAGGGGAACATGGATAAGGCATAAAATTTAGGCTTTTGCGTATCTTCTGGCATCTGGTCTAAGTTTTGCTCAGCCCATGTCTGCTGCCATTTTTCTTCTATGGATTGGGGGTTATATCTGGAATCCACAACAATTGCTCCGTGCAGGGTTTAGTAATGTTTGCTTCAGTATTTTTACACATTCAAGGGGCTTCGATTCTGATTTTTCTGAGCTCCAAGGATTTTGGCTCAAATCTCTGTATTATGTATTGTAGTATATGTAATTTTAGCTGGGGGGCGATCGACCAAATACTCCCGTTCGCCCTGAAAAAAGTAAATAACTGCAATCCCCAGAAACCCGATTTCTTTGACAAACCGGGTTTATTCTCCTAGTTCGAGCTTAGATGCTATCAGGATCGATGTTCAATTCGCGCAGTTTGGCTGCTAAACGTTCGGCTTTTTGAGCTTCTTGTTCGGCCCGCTGCGAGGCTTCTTCTGCGCGGTGCGAGGCTTCTTCGGCACGCTGAAATTCTTGTTCTGCGCGCCGTCGCTCTAATAGCCGCTCTGCATTTATTTCGGAATAGGAAAGAAACTTTTCTCCATCAGGGCGATAGATTTCTAACCCTTCTTCTGGTAACTCAAACCGCACTCCCAGTCTGGGACTTATCCATCCCTCCATCGGTTCAATGGGTTCTAAGATTCCTTCAATTCTTTGCCAACCTTCTAACTGATTTCTTTCTGGATCGTAAAGGTAATACTCCTCGACTCCATAACGATAGTAAAATGAAAGTTTCTTGTTCATTTTTGTGTTATTATCGTTGTGGGAGCGAATTTCAAAGACGACTTGGGGAGCAATATTATCTTCGCGAGACTGTATGTAGGAACGTCGATCGCCTTTTGGTCTACCAAATACCACCATCGTATCCGGCGCTTGAGAAATATCTGGTCTACCTTCAACCGGATACCAAAGTAAATCGGCTGCTACAAACACGTTGGGGTCATCTTCAAACAGCGATTCGCAACCTTCTTTGATTGTGACAAGTAATTTGTATTGTATTGTGCTATCTGCCATCGGTTGACCGTCGCTGGATAGATAAATAATTTCTTCGGTTGTGACTTGCATAGTGGTTGTCTCCGAGAAGTATCTGAGCTTAATTAGACTATTGTTTGAAGGAACTATTCGATCCGAAAATGACATTGCCATTTCCCTAATAACAGAATATTCAAAATAGCGAGCATCGGCGCTTCAAAGCTGCTTGCAAAAGAGTGTTGTACAGTTTTTCCTTAACAGTATAAGCGCCGAATCTTTCCAAGTGCGGATTGTTCATTTGAGCGTCGAAAAGTAGATAAGATCGATCGCGCAATCTCTCCACCAACTTCACCATCGCCACCTTAGAACCTTCGGGAATTCGGTAAAACATCGACTCCCCAATAAACGCACCGCCGATCGACAATCCTAAAATACCGCCCGCCAATTCGTCGCCGCACCAAGTCTCGAAGCTGTAAGCCCAACCGGCCTCATACAAAGCCCAGTAAATCTTCTTGAGCTCCTTAGAAATCCAAGTCGTTTCGCGATCGGCACAACCCTCAACCACCGCCCCAAAATCGCGGTTCACAGCCACCGAAAATCGATTTTGATTGATTTGGCGACGCAGGGATTTCGGATAGGTAAATCTTTCATCCAGGGGAATCAGCGCCCGCTGACGGCTCGAATACCACCCCAAACTCTCCTCGCCGTCATTTGCCATCAAGAAATAGCCTTGCGCGTATCCTTGTATAATTGTCGGTATATCATATTGCATATATTTATCAGTTGTCATTTCTCAGTTAACTTTTCAAAGTCAACATTAGCAATTAGGAATAATCATGTCTGAAATCATTGAACCTATTACCTTACCGCCCGCCAAAAACCCCGAACAAGAAGGCCAATGGCTCCAACAAACGCTGCTGGTCTGGCTAGACTCCGAGTTTATCCCAGAAGCAGCCAACCAGCAAATAGCTAAAAGAGCTGCCCAAATCTATGTCCGCCAGCGCATGGAAGGCGAAAATGACGTGGGCAGCCTCGTAATTGCGATCGTCACCGAAATGCAGGCCTATGATTTTTCTAAAAGCTTCTACGGCGAATTTGCGATCGCCAATGCCGTCAGCGACTTGTTACTCGAAAGTCTCGGCATCGATAAATGCTGTGGCCAGTGAAGCAAGAAGGAGGAAAATTTAACTCATAAGTCTGAAACAAAAATCAACCCCAAACCTAATCCTGCCGATTAATTGTGAGTTTTTTCCTTCTTTCTTCCTTCTTCCTTCTTCCTTCTCCCTTCTTTCTCGTGCTACCAGCTAGACTTCACAACACCGGGCAAAAGACCTTCGTGAGCCATTTCTCGCATCATGTTGCGAGACAGTCCGAAGTCACGATAGTAACCTCTGGGCCGTCCAGTTGCCCAGCAGCGGTTCCGCAAGCGAGTCCGCGAACTGCTGCGGGGTAGCTGTTGCAGTTGGCGGTGAATCGCCATTTTGTCCATCTGATTGTTTGCTTGGTCAAACTGGTCTTTCAGGTCTTCCCGCTTGTCGGCATACTTGTCTACGAGTCTCTGGCGCTTTTTCTCGCGCTCGACCATGCTCTTCTTAGCCATAATCTGTTGATATCCTTAGATAAATCACAATCTACTATTTTACTATATTTTTGTCTTTTTGGATAACTTTAGTTTTAAATATTTTTATTTACACACAACAACTGATCTGATTTGTAGAGTCCGTCAGTTCATATTGTGCGATCGACAGTTGCTCTAATTCGAGCTGACGCACTCTAGGAAATATTAGCAGAAGGACACAAATCTGCAAGTTCGCAAATATTGCAAACCGGATTTCTCGCATTACAAACTGCCCTGCCGTGATAAACCAACCGAATCGACCAATTTTCCCAATCCGGCTGCGGCAACAATATCATCAAATCCCGCTCGATCCTTGTAGGATCGGTATGTTCGGTCAATCCCAACCGCTGAGTCAAACGTTTGACGTGAGTGTCTACCGTCACGCCCATATTAATACCAAAAGCGTGAGCGAGAACGACATTAGCTGTTTTGCGGGCAACTCCGGGCAATTCTAGCAGCAGTTCCATCCGCTGCGGCACTTGATTGTTAAATTTATTGACGATCGCCTGACAAGCACCTTTAATATTTTTAGACTTATTCCGGTAGAAACCAGTCGATCGCACGAGACTTTCGAGTTCTTCTATATCAGCATTTGCCAAAGCAACCGCATCGGGAAAACGCTCAAACAAAGCCGGCGTTACCAAATTTACTCGATCGTCCGTACACTGAGCTGAGAGAATCGTCGCCACCAGCAACTGCACGGGAGTTTCGTAGTTGAGAGTACAAGGAGCTTCTGGATAGAGGCGTTTGAGGCGAATCAGAATTTCGAGCGATCGTTGTTTTAAACTTAACTTATTTCGAGTCATTAATGTAAATCAAGGGCTGGCACTGTACATCTTACCCATTGGGAAAACTGCACACATAATCTAAATGTAGGGTGCGCAGTGCGCACCTTACCCATTGGGTAAATACGAGAATAAAAAAGGCGGAGAATTAGAAAAAATTAATACTTTTAAATTTTCCCCAATTCCCAATTCCTTAATTTACTGTTGCCGAAAATTGCCCATCAAATCGAACCCAGCCAAATTAGCTGTATCCCTAATAATCAAGAAAATTCCCAAACCCAGCAACAACACCAAACCAGTCTGCATCACATTTTCCTGAATCCGGTTCGGTAAAGGTTTACCCCGGAGTCCCTCGATTAACAAAAAAGCTAGCTGGCCGCCGTCCAAAGCAGGTAAAGGCAAGATATTAATCACAGCCAAATTGATGCTAATTAGCACAGCATACTGAAACAAACTAGCAGCATCCGATTTGGCAATCCCTGCACCAATCGCCACAATCGCCACCGGCCCTGACAACTTGTCGGCAGTTTGGCTGAAATTGCTAAGTAACTGCCCAAAACCTTGAACAGTCAGCAGCACAATCCGCTCAAATTCTTTGGCTGCCTTGCTAAACGCCTCTACAATTCCTGCCCTCTGCCGCACCACAGTGCCGTTAGAAGTTAGCTGCACGCCAATGCGACCTTTGCCGTCGGGCGACTCTTCAGGAGTTACTGTCACCACAAATTTTTGTTCTTGGCGCTGAATTTCCAACGCTAGGGGTTGGTTGGGATGATCTTGGATTTCTGTTACCAATAATTTGATTGCTTCGCGGGAAGCGCCCAATTCCTTGCCGTCAACAGACAGAACAACGTCGCCCGATCGAATTCCCGCTTGTTTCGCCGCCGAACTGACTTCTGCGGCGACTTCCGGGACTTTAACTCCCGGTAGGTAGTTCATTTCTGCAGCGCCGACAGTTGTCAATTGCACCACCAGCAGGAAATAAGCAAAAATTAAGTTGGCAATTACCCCTGCACTAATGACGATCGCCCGATCGAGCACGGGGCGATTTTTGAGCAAATTGGGGTCATTTGGGGGAATTGTACTGTCTTGATCGTCGTCCGGGAAACCCACGAAACCTCCCAGGGGAAAGGCGCGGAGGGCATATTCAGTTTCCGGACCTTGGTACTTCCAGAGGATAGGCCCGAAACCGATAGAGAACCGGTTGACGTGGATGTGTTGAAGTCTCGCCGCCAGGAAGTGGCCGAGTTCGTGAACGACAATCAAGATACCTAAAACTGCGATCGCTGCCAAAACTGACATGAAGGATTCCACTAACACTTTTACTTGACTTTGATTTATTTTAATATCTTTTTAAGATCGGTGGCTTGGGAGCGACATTTTTCAGTCAAACTGGAAGGTGGAGTTTTTGTCGGAAGTCGGGGGCGCGGAGATCGACCCGACGCTGCCAAACCGATCGCGCGATCGTACCTGAGTTTACCTCTAAAACCAATTCCCATTACCAATTCTCTATTACAAATTTTCCATTACCAATTCCCAGTTACCCATTCCCCATTATGAAAGACACTTCTTTGAATATTATCGCTATTTCTATCTTTGCCATCACCGTTTCAATATTGTTAGGGCCCCTATTCAACCTGCCAGAAGCCGTACCTGCGATCGCCACTTTTTGCCTGTTGGGGCTAGCTACCCTCGACAGTTTCCAATGGCAAGGTCAAGGCGGGACTATTTTATTAGATTGGCTGGGAGGAACTTCCAAACAAAAGCGCGATCGTATCCTTCACCACGAAGCCGGACACTTCTTAGTCGCCCACCTGTTAGGAATTCCCGTAACCAGCTACGCCCTCAACGCTTGGGAAGCTTTCAAACAAGGTCAAACAGCCCAAGGCGGCGTCCGATTTGAAGACGAACAATTAGCATCTCAACTCCAAAGTGGCACTCTTTCCGCTCAACTTTTAGACCAATACTGCACAGTGTGGATGGCCGGAATAGTCGCCGAAAAATTTGTTTACGGCCGTGCAGAAGGAGGAGCAGAAGACCGCACAAAAATTAGTGCAATTTTAACACAACTGCGCCGTCCCAGTTCCGAAATTCAACTCAAACAAAACTGGGGTTTGCTGCGAGCCAAAAACCTGATCGAAAGCCACAAATCAGCTTACGAAGCCCTAGTAGCAGCAATGGAAAAAAGAGCAACTGTCGCTGAGTGCTGCGACATAATCCAGCAAAACTTATAAACAAAAGTTACGCCTTCTTACCTTGATCAACCCGGTTTATTTATAGATTTATCACTAAAACCCAGATTTTGCCTATAAACCGAGTTTAACAGCGTATTATAAGGATTAAAAATTTATGTCAGAACCCAAAATTTTCCCAACAACACTGCAAACAGCAAATCCCAATACAGAAAAATTGTTGTGGCTGTTCGGTTTCCGGATCGACCCCGGCACAGAAACACCAAATCTATATACTCTAATTGTCTATGGAGAACAAGAGCCGCCCTTAGTAGCCGGCGGTCAACTTGTATTTTTTACCCGTCCAGAACTAGCGATTAACGCTCTCCAATTGTGCAATATCGATGTCAGTGAAGTGGGAAAGCCACCGACACAAATAGACGCTATTTGCGACATTGCAGAAACTCTGTACTTGCTCGATGCCGAAGATTTTGACGAGTCAGCTACTATCCTCAACTGTTTGAACGCGCTTTTCGATTTAGTGAAAGCTACTTTAATACCGATGCCAACTGAATACAAGCGCATACTTTATGATTTTGCAGACCATTTGAATATTGAGGAAGAGTTTGCAAGTTTTTTAGACGCAGAAGATATTCAGCGATCGGAAATTATCAATGCTATTTTGTGGTGTGTGGGAGCAATTACAGCTAAATCTAGATTGTTGACCGAGTAATTCAATAAAAACTAGAATGTGAATTGATAATACATAATATCGCCCCAGGAAATTGTGCCATGACTGTAACAGGTTTACGCTTGTGGACTGTAGAGGAATATCGCCGCATGACCGAAACAGGCATTCTCAATCCCGATGAACGAGTCGAATTAATTGACGGGCAAATTATCTCAATAAGTGCAAAAAATCCTCCCCACGCAGCCACTAACCTCTGTGCAGCCGACTATCTCAGAAATCTGCTGGCAGGACTTGCTTTAATTCGCATTCAAGACCCGATCGCTCTAAGTATAAATTCAGAACCAGAACCGGATATTGCTGTAGTGCAAATCGACCCCCGGCGGTACCAAGATTTTCATCCCGCACCCGCCAACATTTTCTTATTAGTAGAAATAGCTGATACCACCTTAGAAACAGACCGCAAGCGAAAAGCACCGGCTTATGCTAAGGCCGGAATTACTGATTATTGGATACTTGATGTTAACACGCGGCAAGTTTATGTTTTTCGCGAACCGGGCGAGGCAAACTACCGACAAGAAACAGTATTTAATGAAGATGATGTTTTGTCAATGCTGGCATTTCCAGAAATAGAAGTTCAGATTTCGCAACTGTTTCCTTAAGTAGGGGCAGGTTTTACCCATAATAATTGCCTAAGACAAATAATCTCGTAAACCTGCCCCCACCAACCTATCAATTACCAATTACCAAATTATAAATTACCAAATCTTCAAGCTTGTCCCGATCGCTACAAAAAATTTAGTATTAAGGCGTAGCATGAGTTATACTCCTACTGGAAAGACTGTGACTGCCAAAAAATCCCAAAATCAAAGTTTATGAGCAACACTTCCCCGCCTCAATCAGCCGCCAACAATCCTGCAACAAAAAAACTCAGTTTCTCGACAAAATTAGCGTACGGTGCCGGCGACCTCGGCCCGGCAATTACCGCTAATGTTTTAGCATTTTACCTCCTAGTTTTCTTTACCAATGTCGCTGGTTTACCTGCCGGCTTAGCCAGCAATATTTTGGTAGTTGGCAAGGTTTGGGATGCCATAAATGACCCGATTGTGGGGGTTTTGAGCGATCGCACTTCTCACCCTTGGGGTCGCCGATATCCTTGGATCGTATATGGTGGCATTCCCTTCGGCATATTCTTTTTATTGCAGTGGATTGTACCTAGCACGGATCACACAGTGTTATTTTGGTACTATGTTGCAATCAGCATTTTGTTCAACACCGCCTACACGGCTGTCAATCTTCCCTACACTGCCCTGACTCCAGAACTTACTCAAGACTACAACGAACGCACTAGCCTTAATAGTTTTCGATTTGCTTTCTCCATTGGCGGCAGCATCTTTTCATTAATCTTAGCTCTAATTATCTTTGCTGTATTTGACAAAAACCCGAATCAACAATATTTAGTCTTAGGTGCAATCTCTGCAGTTATCTCTGTCTTACCTTTGTACTGGTGCGTTTTGGGAACTCGCAAGCACGTCGCAGCCCAACTATTAGAAAACGCCGAACTAGATAATTCTACATCCTTGCCACTGAAAGAACAGTTGCAGATTGCATTTAGCAATCGCCCTTTTTTGTACGTAATTGGAATTTATCTTTTTTCTTGGCTGGGAGTGCAGTTGACTGCTACTATTATTCCCTACTTTGTTGTTAATTGGATGCAACAGCCCCAGTACGTTTTTAGCTTGGTGGCGATCGCAGTTCAAGGCACTGCATTAATCATGCTATTTGTTTGGAGTAAAGTCAGCGAGAGATACGGCAAAAAAGCCGTATATTTTATGGGCATGAGTTTGTGGATTATTGCCCAAGCTGGACTATTTTTCCTCCAACCAGGACAAGTATTGCAAATGTACTTATTAGCAGTCATGGCAGGTGTCGGAGTTTCCACGGCTTATCTAATACCTTGGTCGATGATACCGGATGTGATCGAACTCGACGAACTGCAAACAGGAGAAAGACGCGAAGGCGTTTTCTATTCGTTTATGGTACTGCTGCAAAAAATCGGATTGGCAGGGGGTTTGTGGTTGGTAGGCCAAGCATTAGAAGGAGCTGGATTTCTATCTACAGTTCCGGGACAGCCGGCACCCGTACAGCCAGAGTCTGCACTGTTTGCGATTCGAGTTGCGATCGGGCCACTGCCCACAATTGCTTTAATTGCTGGCATGATTCTTACATGTTTTTATCCTATAACCCGCGAAGTTCATGCAGAAATATTGTTAAAACTGCGAGAAAGAAAAGCACAAAATCAGTAAGCCTTAATAAGGAGTAGTTGGTCATTAGTCAACTCGAAAAATAACCACTACCAATAGCTGAGTCGAGCGAGATTAATAGCAATCCTCCCCTCTTGTGCGAACTCTTTTTTTATTTAACAATGTGTCATCTTCTGATTGCATCAGTTAATTCAAAAAAAGCCCGTTGCGCGTTTCCCGAAAGGATTGCTATAGTTTGCTCGGAGAGCAACTCAAAGCTATAGTTTGGGTAATAGCCTCGGAACGCAGAAACCTAGTTTTTTTTACGAAAATACATAAATCGCGCCGCGCCATCCGCCCCGGTAGACAAACCCCGAATGCTTGAGTTGTTCGAGATGTCGATCGAGCTTGAGAACACAAATTATTAAATTTTATGTCTGTCGCGCACTAAAGAGATGAGTTTGTGATATAATTACGACGATAAACTAAGTATATAAACTTGCTCACTCATCCAACTCCTCAAAAAGTTTATAATTAAAAGAAGAAACAGATTTTTCTCGGAAATTGATTCGATTAGTTGCCGTTCCAAAAAATCTGCAGAAGGTGGCTAATTATATCTACATGGGAAATGCAAAACTTTTTAGCCGGTCAGTTAGCACGTAAGTTAACAAGTGCTTCTGCAGTTGACTCTGAACCGAAAAAAGGCATAGAGGACAAACCAATACCAGCGCAAGCGGCGGCTGAGGTGTTACGGTCAATTGTAAAAGTTTGGTAAAGTTATTGCACCGCCTGTCGCGAAGCGGAGCAACACCTCAAAAAGTTGGCTTCGTCGCCCGGAAACCCGAAATACAAGCACAACGCAGCAGAGCCAAATGCAGTCTGATATAACTCTCCAGCAGTTGTAAAAGAACTTTTGCTGCCGGCATGGCATAGGGATTTAGTTATTTTTGTATACTATGTCAAAGTAGTGAGAACTATTAGAAGGAAGTGGGCTCGACCAACCAATAATTTCGTGTGATATCCTTAAGCCAATGCTTAAAGTATCAACCTGAAGGCTCGCAGAAGAAAGCTGATTTTACCCACAAAATATCAAAGAGGTCAACATGGAAAGAGAACAGGACGCTCATATCGTACCCATTAGCAACCAGAGCCGACAGGTGCAGCAATTTTCCGTTGACGAGGGAGAAGAGTTAAGCGCGCAGCCTCAGAAAGGATTGAATCTCAAGCCGTTGTTGAGGACTTTTCAGCGACAAGCCCTAATCATTATTGGGATTATAGGTATAGTAGGCGCTGGAGCTGTTTATCAGATCAAGGGAGGTAAGAAAACATATCAAGGCGATTTTCGGATGCTAGTGGAACCTGTGACAACGGAGGCAAGAATTGCTGACCCCTCTGCCCTAGCAAATCGCAGCGAGGGGGGAGGAGTACCTAATCGAGATTTTTTTAGTTTAGACTACGCAACTCAACTTCAAATTCTCCAGAGTCCTCAGATGCTGTCGGCTATTGTTAAACAAGTCCAAAAACGATATCCAGAAGTTACCGAGAAAATTCTTCAAAAAGAATTAGTCGTTTTGCGGATAGGAGAAGATGAGAGGACGCTGACTAAAATTTTGGAAGTGCGCTTCATGGGGAATGATCCTAAATTAGTTGAGTTCGTTTTACAAGAAACTAAAAAGAAATATTTAAAGTACAGTCTTGATGAACGCAAGACTCGGATTGGTGAAGGTGTTAAATTTATTGAAGACCAGCTTCCGGGACTCAATAAGCGCGTAAACAAGCTGAAATCGGAGTTACAGGTGATACAGGAGCAGCAAAAGATTACCAATCCTCAAGAACAAGGCGCGCAATTAATGGAGCAAGTTCGTACCGTAGAAACTTTAGAGTTAGAAACTCAAAGGCTACTGCAAGAACAGAAAACACTGTACGCTAACTTGCAAAAACAATTAGATTTTACACCAAATGAAGCTATTGCCGCTTCCGCTTTAAGCGAAGAACCTCAATATAAAGAGTTGCTGACCAAGGTTAAGGAAGTAGAAGGTCAGATTGCTGTAGAAACAGCTCGTTTTAAATCTGCTAACCCTATAGTGGAAGCTTTAGAGCGCAAGCGGGCAAATTTAGTCGCTTTGCTCAACCAGCAAACTGATCGAATTTTGGGGCAAAATTTAGTAGGCACCCAAGCTAATTCTAAAGTTCAAAATTTTCAAAATTCTATTCGCATAGGCTTGATTAAACAATTGGTTGATACTGCTAACCAAGTTGAAGTCTTAGAAGCTCGCCTTCAGGCAATCAGCCAAACTAAAAACAATTTAAACAGGCAAGCAACTGAATTCCCCACCATAGCCCGCCGCTACAACGAACTGCAACAGCAATTAGAAGTAGCCGCCCGCACCCGCGATCAACTTTTAAGCCAGCGGGAAACTCTGCGCGTCCAAGCCGCTCAAAGCCAAGTACCTTGGGAAATAATTTCTGAACCACGGATACCGCGAGATGAGAAGGGCGAGCTGATGACAGTTCCATCGAAAGCTAAAAACAAATTAGTGATGGCAGTTGTTGGAGCGCTAGTTTTGGGTCTGGGAGCTGCTATCCTCATTGAAAAGTTCCGCAATATTTTCTACTGTGCTGATGACGTTAAAGATGCGGTTGATGCACCTTTATTGGGAGCAATTCCTCTGGACAAAAATGCTAGAAAATTGCCGCCTTCTATTGCTAATGCCTATGCTTATCTTGAAGGAAAAGAGGGTAATAAGAAAAATGCTGCGGAATTTATAGAAGCTTTTGACTCTCTTTATACTAATATCCGCTTTCTTTCTTCAAATCGAACGATTAGCTCTTTGGCAATTGGTTCGGCTACAGTTGGCGAAGGCAAATCTACCGTTGCTTTAAACTTAGCTCACGTGGCAGCGCTGGCGGGTCAGCGAGTGCTGCTAGTAGACGGGAATTTACATTCGCCCAGCCTGCACTTGCTGTTGGAACTGCCTAATGTCAAGGGATTGAGCAACTTGCTCGACAATAAAAACGAACCCAATGAAATTATCCAACGATCGCATCTAGCAGATAATCTTTTTGTATTAACTGCCGGTCTCCCGAATCCTGGTACTGCCAGACGGCTGGCATCATCTCAGATGCAGTATTTAATGGAAGAACTTCAGGCAAAATTTGACTTAGTTATCTATGATACGCCGCCGCTGGCGGACAGTAAAGATACGAATTTTTTAGCGGCGCGCACCGATGGCATACTGATGGTTGTAGCAATTCACCAAGTCCCTTTTTCTGAAGTCAAAAAAGTTTTCAGTCAATTAGAAAATTTTGGTATACCATGCTTGGGTACAGTTGCGAATCATGCCCCTAAACGCAAGAAGTATCCAGCATCAAGATCATCAGTTGTTGAAGATAAAAATGAATATTTGAATTTGACACCAGCACCGTCTCGTATCCGCAAACTAGCTCCCAAAAAAGAGTGAGATCCAACAAAGATGACCCCCAAAAAAATGATACCAGCTCCCGACAGGAGTCATGGAACTCCCAAAATTTTAGACTCTTGTTCAATCTCCTAGATGCGTCTGTGGAGTAAATCGAAAATCTAAAATCGTTCGACTGAGCGCGACTTGCCCCTCGCGCTCGCCGAACCTCTGAGGCCGAAGTCTAAAATCTAAAATCTAAAATCTAAAATTGACTGATGGCGGATTAATTTCCATCCGGGTTGGTAGGAAATGTGACGATAAAATTAGTCCAGCCATTCCTGCTTTCAACCTCAATTTTTCCTTGCAACTGTTCGACAAGTTTTTGAACCAAAGCTAAACCCAAACCTGTACCTCCTTGTTTCCAAGGATCGGCGTTGGGAACGCGATAAAATTTCTCAAAAATTCGAGGCAATTCCTCTATGGAAATGGACGATTGATTGCTGAGTGTAAATTGGATTTCTGAAGCCACAGCACTTGCTTGTCGCGAATTTGTCCTTTGTCCTTCTTGTTCCCAGTCTCCGTTTTTGCACTCAACTTTCAGAAAAATTTCGCCGTCATTGGCAGTATATTTGCAGGCATTGTTGAGGAGCTCGGCTAAAATTCGTCCCAAACTAGCGCGGTTGGAACTGATCGTGGGGAGGTGGCGATCGCACTCTACTCGCAAATCTTGGTGGCGGTCGTGGGCCCGGGTGTAAAACGGGTCGATAATAGTAGGCAGCCAGACTTCTAAGTTTACTGGTTCGAGGTCGATCGGACAAGTTGCAGCTTCGAGCCGCTGCAAATCTAGCAAAGCATTAATCAAATCAGTTTCTCTAGTACATTCTGTTTCTAAAATTTCTAGATAAATCTGGCGCCGATCTAGTGTAGGAGAAATTCTCAGCATATGAATAGCCATTTTTATATTAGCTAAAGGCGTCCGCAGTTCGTGAGAAACGGTGCTGAGAAATTCATCTTTGAGGACGTTTAAATGCTGGAGCTCGTGAACTTTTTGCTGCAATTCGGCGGTGCGTTCTTGGACTTGGCGTTCGAGGTCGGTGTTGAGATTTTGGACTTGCTGATAGAGTTGAGCTTGCTGAATGGCGATCGCGATTTGAGTTGCCAGTTGCAGCAGCAAATCCACTTCGGAAGGCTGCCACTGACGGGATTGGGCACACTGATGGACACACATCATCCCCCACAAATTGCCGTCTTGCAAAATTGGTACAATCAAATAAGCTTTGATTTGCGCTTGCTGGAACCGCGCATATTTTTCGGCGCTCAAACAGGCTTGGTCGAGATCCGGAACCGCATAAATTTCCTGTTCGATCACGGAAGCAGATTCTTGCCAAATATTATCCGGCATGATTTCTCCCAATATTGAAGGCCAATTATCGGCAACGGATTCTGCCACTACAATGCCGTAATTGCTGGACTCTAAATGCAGGATTGCTACTCGGTCAGCTTGCAAAACCTGGCGGACTTCATCAACGCTGGCGTTGAGAATTTCTTCGAGGTTTAAGGATTGGTGAATCCGCAAGGAAATGTGAGTTAACAGCCGATCGCGCTGCAATTGTTCGTGGAGTTTTGCAGTCCGTTCCCGCACCTGCTGTTCCAGTTTGGCGTTGCGGCTTTGCAGCAGTTCCACTTTTTCGGCTTGCAATTGATAAACCGACTGCTGCAACTGTTTGACAACTCGGTACATTTCGGTGGGGTCGAGGACTCTGAGCAAGCTGGTCTGAGTAATAATTCCCAACAGTTCTCCGCGCCCCCCGCACACGACCAACCGCTGCACTTGTTGCTGCTGCATTTCTTTGTGCGCCGTCCATAGGGAATCGGAAGGTTGAAGAAATTGCAAGGGAGTTCTCATGACTTTTTGAGCTGGGGTTTGCTCGAAATTTAGTTCGAGAAACTGTGCCTGCACAATGTCATATTCGGTAATAATTCCCAGGGGTTGGTGAAAGGAATAGTGAAAAATGGAGGTATAGTCATCTTTGGGCTTCTCCATTGTTAATTCTTTGTTTTTTGTAATCACTACGCAACTGACTTGATGCTCTGACATCAGTTCGGTTATAGTCAGCAGCGAGGCGGTGTGGGGCGCTGTAATTGGCGTAGTCATTAATTCTGCTACCCGCCGCAATTTAAGAATGTTTGAAGGCTGCAATACTTGGCGAATTCTTTCCCGTGTCAGCACTCCTACCAAGTGGCGAAATTGATTGACGATCGGCAAATAGCGAATCTTGTGCTGGCGAAATAAGGATAAGGCGGTAAACACGTCTTGGTCATCGGATTCTGTGAGGGAGACCGACACCGGGGACATCACTTCGGAAATTGGTATTTTGTGCAGGGCTACTTTGTGCTGGTTGTCTATTGTGCCAGAAGCTATCAGCCTCACTAGGTCGGCGGGGGTTAATATGCCGATTAACAGTCCGCGGCTGGGGTTGTCGGATAAGTTGCCTGTGGTAATAGTCTGCTGGTTCTCTACGACGAACACGCAGCGGGCCCGCACCTTTTCCGGCGCGGATGTTTCGGTCATCGCCGCCCGGTCTGAGGGTACAGGTGTTTTGACTAGGGGACAACTGTTTTGCAACTGACTCATCAGGGCGATCGCCACTGCTAAGGAAGTTTCTGGCCCGGCAGTGAGGGGGTAGCGATCGATCGCTTGTTCTAAGGCTGAGGAGTAAAAGGGCGGGTGGTAAAACGGCATAGTTGATTGCAGGTTGTCAGAGGGCGGCTAACTATCGGGCAAAGCCTTAGGGAACGGCAGAAACACCTCGCCTGTGCTTGGGATTTAAATAATAGACTTTCTAATTGATTATTTCTATACAATCTGAGCTTTAGATTAATGGTGTCACTAATCCGGAACCTCAAATCCTTGGGCGGTTTTTACTGCCTGCTTTTCCCCTGAGACTCGCCTATAATCAAAATAACCCGAATGTAAAGTTTTACTACAAGATTTATCCATAATGACAACTTTAAGCTTAGAGCAAATTGCAGCCAAGTTAGAAAGCCAAAATTCCGCCGATCGAATGGTGGCTTTGGCCAACTTGCGGAATGTGCCTGCTGCAGAGGCGGTGCCTTTGATTAAAAAGGTGTTGAACGACGAAAGTTTGCAGGTGCGATCGATGGCTGTGTTTGCTCTCGGGGTAAAACCGACAGCAGAGTGCTATCCCATTCTAGTCAAATTGCTAGAAACAGACCCGGATTACGGCATTCGCGCTGACGCTGCAGGCGCTTTGGGCTATCTGGAAGATATCAGAGCTTTTGATGCTTTGGTGCGGGCTTTTTACGAAGATACTCAATGGCTGGTGCGCTTCAGTGCTGCTGTTTCTTTGGGAAATCTCAAAGATCCCCGGGCCCGCGATGTGCTGCTGAAAGCTCTCGACAGCGAGCAAGTGGTGATCCAGCAGGCGGCAATTTCGGCTTTGGGGGAAATTAAAGATATTGGGGCGATCGATCGCATCCTCACTTTTGCTCAGTCAGAAGATTGGCTGATCCGCCAGAGGCTGGCTGAAGCTTTGGGCAATTTGCCGAGTGTTAAGAGCGTTTCGGCTTTAAAATACTTAGAAAAAGATAGTAATTCTCAAGTATCTAAGGCGGCAACAATTTCTCTTGAGCGCCTGTCAAAAGCAGAAGCGTGACCTAAAACTTTTAGTATGTTGAAAAACCCGGTTTATTCAATAAACCGGGTTAATCCGTATTTTAGCAATCTTAATAAAATTTATAGAGTATTCAGTAAAACCAGAATGTATTATTTAAGCCGCGAGGCTAAATCGCAAGTTAAAATAGTTGTCGATCTCCTTTAACCCAAACTAATCATGAATCAAGCGCCCAATCCCTTTAACTCAAATCCCTCCAATCCGCTAGACCCCTTGGATCAAGAAGTTGACGAACAAGGTGAAGCATTGCCGAAACAGTACCACCCGGCAACTAAAAAAACTCTGCAAAAAGTCTTTATCATCCTGGTAGTTGTTGGGGCAATTATTGGGGGAATTCTATCTATAGGGGTGATTTCGCTGATGCAGAAGGCGGGACTGACAGATGTGCCGGCAAGGGTACAGACTCCGAAGTGAATCGCTTGCTTGAGCGTACCGGAAGCGATCGCCGAGCCTTAATTATAATATCGTTCAATATCGTGCCCATGTTGCTGGCGCGAAATTAAGATGCGATCGCTCGCCTAGTCCCAAAGAAATCTTAATATTTTCCTTATTTTTTTTGATGCAACTGTGTCTATACAATCAAATTCGGTGCTGTAGCGGCCCGGGTCTAAAACAGTTTTAAATAAACCACACTTATTCTGAGTAAGAGAATGTTACTTATTGCCCTATTTATCGCCACGTTTTTTTTAGCATACTCCAATGGTGCTAATGATAATTTTAAAGGCGTGGCGACACTGTTTGGCAGTCAGACGACGAACTATAAAACAGCAATTGGTTGGGCAACGATCACAACTTTTACAGGTTCAATATTTTCTATTTTTTTAGCAGAAACCCTGGTAAAAAGCTTTTCGGGAAAAGGGCTAGTTCCAGACGAGATCGCCAATGGCTCAGATTTTCATTTGGCAGTCGCGATCGCTGCGGGTTTAACCGTTATTCTTGCTACCTTAACTGGATTCCCTATTTCCACAACTCACGGTCTTACAGGTGCTCTTGTTGGTGCAGGTTTAGTAGCAATTGGTAATCAAGTTAATTTTACTGCTTTGCAGAAAAATTTTCTAATGCCTTTGTTGCTGAGTCCCATGATTGCGATTTTATTAGGAGCTTTAATTTATGCGCTGTCTCGCTACCTGCGAGTTTATTTAGGAATCCAGAAAGAATGGTGTATTTGCGCTGGTCAAATTCAACAAATTATTCCCATTCCCCAGCCAGATGCAACTAACATACTTAAGTGCATCACAACCGCTGATGTCGCGATCGATTCTTTAGATAAATGCACGCAAAGGTATCTGGGAAATTTCTTACAAATCCCCAGCCAAAAGTTAGTGGATGTTTGCCATTTTATGAGTGCGGGAATCGTCAGTTTTGCCAGAGGATTGAACGATACGCCGAAAATTGTTTCGCTCATGTTAGTCGGTGAATCAATATCAGTTCAGTGGGGAAGTTTGGCAGTAGCTTTGGGAATGGCGATCGGCGGTTTATTGAATGCTAAAAAAGTTGCCGAAACCATGAGCAAAAAGCTGACAGCAATGAATACCGGTCAAGGGCTGGTGGCAAACTTAGTGACTGGATTTTTAGTTATTGTTGCCAGTCGTTATGGGCTTCCAGTTTCTACTACCCATGTTTCGGTAGGTTCAATTTTTGGTGTTGGATTGATTTCAAAAAAAGCTAATGTGCGCGTTTTCTATCAGATTCTACTATCATGGATTTTGACCTTGCCCATTGCTGCGGCAATCAGCGGCTGTGCTTACTGGGTGTTGCATCGCTAAGAGAATTAATCGTTAGTCCTAGAAGATAAAGAGTTCGCAGTTGATTTGGGATGGCCATCAAAGGATAACCATATCAAATCTAACGGTAATAACAAGAAATCGCGCCGGGAGTTGTTGAATTAAAATTTAAGGGTAATTTATGGTTAAAAATTCTACAATCGCGCCGCCTGTTGCAGATAAATCGATCGCTGCTGGCTTTCACGCTCTTTCCGATCCTTTGCGGCTTCAGATTTTGGGGTTGCTGCGGGAACAGGAGTTGTGCGTGTGCGATTTGTGCGATCGACTTTCTGTCCCCCAGCCTAAACTCTCTTTCCACCTCAAAACCCTAAAAGAAGCCGGTTTAGTCCGCAGCCGCCAAGAAGGGCGCTGGATCTACTACAGCCTCAATTTAGCTCAGTTTGTCGCCCTCGAACAGTACCTCGCCGAATACCGCCGTTTCAGCCAGATCCTGCCGGCGCGCCCCTGTTCCGACGCAGGTTAACCCATCAACATTTCTTAATCACTCAAATACTGATATCGCTTGTTTGATAATTGACATATCAAATTTTATTGATATGATGGGATGGAACAAATTAGTTGAGAGCGATGGATGCAACAGCTCATAGGTTAGGTTGTGCTCGGCCAGATTGCAGGCGAGAGGCGATCGCGGAATTTCTAGGTACATTTATTTTGGTTTTTGCAGGCACCGGTGCGGTGATGGTTAACAAAACTAGCGCTGGTTCCGTAACTAATTTAGGCGTCAGTTTTGTATTTGGTGCAGTAGTATGTGCCATGATTTACGCCCTAGGACACATCAGCGGTGCACACTTTAATCCGGCCGTAACTTTAGGGTTTTGGGCGAGCGGTTTTTTCCCAAAATATAAAGTTTTACCTTACGTTTTAGGGCAGTGTGCGGGTGCAATCGCAGCTTCTCAAGTGCTGCTAATTACCCTAGGAAAAGTAGCAAATCTCGGTGCAACTATCCCTCTCAACGGTAACTGGTTGCAGTCTCTAATTTTAGAAACAGTTTTGACCTTTATCTTAATGTTTGTTATCCTCGGTTCAGGACTTGACAGGCGCGCTCACATCGGGTTTGCAGGGATAGCAATAGGCTTAACTGTAGGCTTAGAAGCTGCATTTATGGGGCCGATTACCGGAGCGAGTATGAATCCGGCACGCTCTCTCGGCCCGGCTTTAGTTGGCGGAATTTGGGAACACCACTGGGTTTACTGGGTTGCTCCTATTTGGGGGGCACAATTAGCAGTCGCAGTTTATCGGGAAATATCTAACGGATTTCGGGATTTTAAGTGAAAGCATTATGGCAAATTTTACGCACAAACCGAGAATTTTGTTTTTATACGGCTCTTTAAGAGAGCGTTCTTATAGTCGCTTGTTGGCGGAAGAAGCGGCGAGAATTATTGAGGATTTCGGTGCAGAAGTTAAGTTTTTTAATCCTCTAGAACTGCCGATTTATGGTAGCGTTCCCGATACGCATCCGAAGGTTCAGGAATTGCGGGAATTGAGCCTGTGGTCGGAGGGTCAAGTGTGGTCTAGTCCAGAAATGCACGGCAATATTACCGGCATTATGAAAAATCAAATTGACTGGATTCCTTTAAGCATTGGGGCTGTCAGACCAACTCAAGGCCGAACTTTGGCGGTGATGCAAGTTAGCGGTGGTTCGCAATCTTTTAATGCTGTCAATACTTTGAGAATTTTGGGCCGGTGGATGCGGATGTTTACGATTCCGAACCAGTCTTCGGTTGCGAAAGCTTATCAGGAATTTAATGAAGATGGGACGATGAAGGATTCGCCTTATCGCGATCGCGCGATCGACGTGATGGAGGAACTGTACAAGTTTACCTTGTTGTTGCGGGAGCAAACCGACTATTTGACAGATCGCTACAGCGAACGCAAGGAACAAGCAGCTAAAGAGGCGATCGCCCTAGCAAATCGCGCCCTTGAATTACCGGGCGCTTAGAAACCGCCGACACCCCGACAACAACCCATAACCAACAACTAACAACTAACAACCAACAAAAACCATGAAAAAAGTAATGTTTGTTTGCAAAAGAAACTCCTGCCGATCGCAAATGGCAGAAGGATTTGCTAAAACCATCGGAGTCGGCAAGATTGGAGTCACCAGTTCCGGGTTAGAATCAAGCAGAGTTCATCCGACAGCAATTCAAGTCATGTCAGAAATCGGCATTGATATCACAGATCAAACATCAAACCCATTAAGCGAATTCAATGCAGAAGACTACGATGCAGTAATTTCTTTGTGCGGCTGCGGTGTGAATTTACCCGAAGCGTGGGTATTGCGAGAATTGTTTGAAGATTGGCAACTCGACGACCCCGACGGACAACCCCTCGAAACTTTTCACCGCGTTCGAGATGAAATTAAAGCACGAGTTGAAACATTAGTTGACTCTCTAAAGTAAGATTAATAGTCCTACACGCACGAGTGGTCAGAAATCGGGTTTTTTTCTAAGAAGACGCTTTACATCCCGCAAAAACGGCACAAAACCCGGTTTCGTGGGTTTTGATGCGTCCAGAACTATGGGAATTAGTGCTAAATTATGAGAGGCGTTCCGCCGGAACGCCTGTACATTCGTTGCGAGCACAGACCAAAAGGTGAGCACATGATTCAGACAGCAGTCACGCCTTTCAAAAACAAAATTAACTCAGCTTTAACTAAAAAGCAGATTACAGTTTTACAAATTAATCTCGGCAAACGCTGCAACCTCGCTTGCACTCACTGCCACGTAGAAGCTAGCCCGAAACGAACAGAAGAACTTGCCCCGGAAATTTGCGACCAATTAATTGAAATTATTCGCCGCTTTCCTCAAATTAAAACTGTTGACCTCACCGGCGGTGCTCCCGAAATGCTTTACGGTTTTAAACCGCTAGCGGAAGCTGCCAGGGCGGCAGGTAAAGAGGTAATTGTTCGTTCTAATTTGACGATTTACTTTGAAAAAGGTTTTGAAGATATTCCCGAATATTGCGCGCAGCAACAAGTCAGAATTGTGGCGTCGCTTCCCTGCTACCAAGCTGACAATGTGGACAAAATGCGCGGCAACGGTGTTTTTGACAGTTCGATTCGGGCGCTGCAAAAGCTAAATCAGTTGGGATACGGGAAAAACCCAAATTTAACTCTGGATTTGGTGTACAATCCACAAGTGCCGGCAACAGAGAAGTTTTCGCTAACACCGGAACAAGGCAAGTTAGAGGAAGATTACAAGATTTATTTAGCCGAACATTTTGGGATTTTTTTTAATCAATTGTTCGCGATTACTAATTTGCCGGTGGGACGGACTAAGTTTCATTTGGAACATAAGAAACTCCACAAGCCTTATCTGGGGTTTTTGGAGGATAATTTTAATCCCGGTACTCTGGAACATTTAATGTGTCGCAACGAATTGTCGATCGACTATTTGGGCAATGTCTACGACTGCGATTTTAACCAAATGGAAAATCTGCCGGCGAAAACTGGCCGCGGAGAAAAGATAACGGCTGCTAAATTGCTCGAATCTGGGAGTTTAGATTTGATTCAAGAGGTGCAAACTGCTGCTTATTGTTATGGATGTACGGCAGGTTGCGGTTCTAGCTGCGGCGGTAGTTTGATTTAATTTAAGGGAAAGTTGCGCTTTATTACAGAGTATTGCAGCGCTAAAGCGCAACTGCCAAGCTTAGGGTGTATGCAATTTAGACTGGGGAGTTTAGGTAATGAATGATTCGCGATCGCCCGGTGAAAACCCGCCAGCATCAAACAGGTGGAAGCTGATTTTAGGGATTGGTTTAGCTGTGGCTTTAATTGCAGCTACCAGGTTTTTTAACTTTCAAGGAATTCTGAAAAATGCCTTGGAGTCGATCGCGAGTCTCGGCCCTTGGGGCCCGGCAGCTTTTATTCTAATTTACATTGTCGCAACGGTTCTATTTATCCCCGGTTCTTTGCTGACTCTCGGTTCTGGCGTTTTGTTTGGAGTCGTTGGCGGTTCTGTTTGTGTTTCCATCGGCTCGATTTTAGGCGCAACTTGCGCTTTTTTGGTAGGGCGGTATTTAACGCGCGACTGGGTTTCCAAACAGATAGAGGGCAATCAAAAATTTAAGGCGATCGACTCCGCAGTTGCTTCTGAAGGATGGAAAATTGTGCTGCTGACGCGACTTTCTCCCATTTTTCCGTTTAATTTGCTTAACTATGCTTTTGGAGTCACCCAGGTATCTTTAAAAGATTATTTTTTGGCATCTTGGATCGGCATGATTCCTGGAACTGTGATGTATGTTTATATCGGTTCCCTGGCCGGGAGTTTGGCTGCACTCGGATCTAGCGGGCGATCGCGCACTACTGCTGAGTGGACTCTCTACGGCATTGGTTTGGTAGCAACGATCGCCCTCACCGTTTATGCAACCCGCTTGGCAAAAAAAGCTTTAGACGAAAAAATTTCCCCTTGAAACCACAGCGCAAATTAGTAAAATTGTCAATAAGTATTTACCTCTACCTTATAATACATGGCTAATTTAAAAAACTCCGTGTTTTCTCTGTGTTATTTATAATTATTTTGTTATACAAACGAGATAGATATTAAAGATATCGTAAAGCTGTTACCTCAATTAGGTAAACCGAAGGTCAAAATATAAAGCTGATGCCAAAATAGAAGGCAAGCGTGCGATCGGAATAAGAATTGTTTGCAGTCAGGAATGCAAGTCATACCATTCTAAATGTAAGATTTGAGATTTGAGATTGGAATGACTGATGCCTACCAGGGTTGGGAACACCGCCCTACAATTGCATTATTTTTCTGAAACTGCTCTCACGACTTGGCTGATATTAATTCTGCCGAATGACCATTACCGTTTGATGAATTTGATTCGGAGAGAACATTTGATGATGCAAAACCCAGCAAATCAAGCCGGATCTGTGTCTGCGCCGCCGCCACACCAAACAAAAAAGCTGCGCCACTTTTGGGACAACATCTGCAATTCTGCTCAATCGCAGTGGCAGCAAGCGCACAGTCTTTGGCAGCACAGACGGCAGCGCCGCCATTTGCTGACCCTGCTAATTCTGGGCACCACCGCTTTAACCATTAGCACAACTGCTTGCATCAGCTATTTTTTTGTACGCGGACTAATCCTGGACAATTTAAAGCAAATAGCACTATTAAAACTAGAAAAAGGCACCGATGAAATCGACCGCTGGCTCAGCAGCCGCAAAGCAGAAATAGAAACCATTGCTTACGATCCTACGGTTGGCACTCTCAATTGGCAATTAGTCGAGCCCCGGTTACAAGGAGAAATATACAGATTAAAAGAGTATTTCGTCCTGTCATTAACTCAACCCGACGGCTTATTTATCAACACTTTAGGCCACCGCGCGAACAGCAAAGACCGCCAACACTTTCAAAAAGCAATGGCCGGGCAGCTCAACGTTTCCGATCCGCTGATCGGCCGCAGTACAAAAGTTTCTACGATTATTATTTCAGCTCCTATTTGGGCCTTACCTCCCGCTCCCAATCAAGTAATTGGAGTCCTCTCAGGCAGCATTAAATTAGACCGAGTAACATCTGTCGCTAACAGCTTGCTGTACGGTTCCGACAGTTATGCTTTTGCGCTCAATTCACAAGGAGTGCCAATTGTTCATCCCAACAATAACTTAATCGGAAATATCGACCAGGAGGCCCCAAGCTTTTTACAGTCAAAAGACCCCGCTCTCTCCACAATTGCGCGGCAGATGATCGACCGCCAGACGAACATCAAACTGGTAAAAATAGATAACAAATGGGTGTATGTGGCCTATGCTCCACTCAAGGAAGTTAACTGGTCAATGGCTTTAGTAATTCCCCGTGAAAATATTGAATCCCAACTGCAAGCATTAAATTTGCTGACCTCCGTAGTAGCCGGACTGCTCATCCCGGCAATGCTAGCAGCAATTTGGCTAATTTACTCGTCCGAAAACAATCGCGCTCAAGCGGAGCGAGAAGCCATGCTCAACCGGATTGCCGGACGCATTCGCGCTTCCCTAGAATTAGACCAAATTGTGCAAAGTACAGTCGAAGAAATAGTAAGTTTGCTGCACCTAGAACTGGCGGCTTTTGGTTGGTATAAACCGCAAGAAAAAACGTTACAAATCCTATGGGAATGTTGCCCATCTGATTCTCCCACACAAGGCATAAAGTTTGAGCCTTACTTTCTCGAAAATGTGTTAGTACGGAGTGGTCAAGGCGAACCAATTATTCTTTCGATGGACACTTGGGCGAAGGGTGTAACTCAACCGCCCGAACTTAAAGCTAATAGCTATTTAGCCGTACCTGTCCAGACTCAGAATCAACCGCAGGGTTATTTAATTTGTAGCCACGCTACTCATTGGCTTTGGAGCCGGGAGGAAATCCAACTGTTAAAAGCTGTAGCAGACCAATTGGCGATCGCAATTACTCAAGCTCACCTTTACAGTCAAACCCAAGACCAAGTAAAACTGCTTAATAGTGCCTTAAATGAACTGAAAAAAACTCAAACTCATTTAGTGCAGAACGAAAAAATGTCATCCCTCGGTCAAATGGTGGCTGGGATAGCGCACGAAATCAACAACCCCGTTAACTTCATTTCAGCTAATTTGCCTCACACCAGCAAATATACTAAAGATTTATTAGAGTTGGTGAGTTTATACAAAGAAGCCTTCCCAGAGGTTCCCCAGGAAATCGCAGATTTTAGCGAAGAAATCGAGTTAGAATTTATCGAGGAAGATTTGCCGCATATATTGAATTCTATGAAAATAGGAACCGAACGCATTCGCAGCATAGTTCTTTCTTTACGAAACTTTTCTCGCCTGGATGAATCTGACAAAAAGCTAGCGGACATTCACGAAGGTATAGAAAATACCTTGCTGCTGCTCTCCAACCGCATTAAAAATAGAATTTATATAGTCAAGAAATACGGAAAAGTGCCTTCAGTCGAGTGCTATCCCTCTCAGCTCAATCAGGTGTTTATGAACTTGCTGAGTAATGCGATCGATGCCTTGAACGAGATCGATCGCCTGGATAAAATTATTACTATTTCCACGGGAGTAGTTCGGGAACATGGCGCTAAATTTCTGAAAGTGGCGATCGCCGACAACGGCCCCGGCATTCCCGACAGCGTTAAAGACCAAATTTTTAACCCATTTTTTACTACTAAAGAGGTGGGCAAAGGCACGGGTTTGGGGTTGGCAATTAGCTACAAAATTGTAGTAGATGGACACGGTGGCAGCATCACAATTTCTCGACCTCCTGGCGGGGGTACGGAGTGTTTGGTAAAAATTCCTATTACTAACGAGAAGTAATACAATTTGAGATTGGAGATTTGAGATTTGAGATTTTAAAATGCCCGATCAAACAATCTTTTTAAGCTGGTATATAGTTGCATTTTTTGGAAAAACTGGTATAAGAAGGAAGTGGAAAGGAAGCCCACGGATTTTGTAACGGAGGTAAGGGCTAGAAGGAAGAGGGAAGAGGGGGTAAACAGTTTTAATTAATGCTAAGTTGACGGCCGTTGGCTAAAATTAGAAGAGTTTTTGTTAAAGGTGTTTTATGGCTGTTGGCAAGGATACAATTTTCGAGCGCTTTTTGTCGCCCCTGGTTCGACTGGCGATCGACGAAGAAGCACTGAAACGACTATACGAAGGTATCGACTGGGAAACAGCGGGCGATCGCTACCGACAACCCGATTTAGTTTATCCCGAATATTACACCAGCCAAAACTTTCACGGCATTAAACGTGGCTACCTCAACCCCAGTGCCGCCGTTTCCTACGATCCCATCACGCAATATATTTTGCCTCCCCATGAAACAGTCGTCAGGCAAGGCTTAATTGACGCTGTGCGGGTGAAACCGCGCCGAATTATCGATTTGGGATGCGGCACCGGTTCGACAACGCTCATGCTCAAGCAGGCTTTTCCCGCAGCGGAAGTTGTCGGGCTGGATTTGTCGCCTTATATGCTGGTAGTTGCCGACATGAAAGCGCAAAAAGCCGGCTTAAATATCCAGTGGTTGCACGGAAATGCTGAAAGCGTTGCTTTCCCCGATGCCAGCTTTGATTTAGTCGCAGCTTCCTTGCTGTTTCACGAGACGCCACCTGCTGTATCGCGGGCATTTTTGCGAGAAAGCTTCCGACTGCTGAAGGTTGGGGGACAAGTGGCAATTTTGGACGGAAATCAAAAAACTTTGCGGCAAACAGAGTGGCTGACTGATATCTTTGAAGAGCCTTATATTAAGTCTTACGCGGCTGGCAGCCTCGATGCTTGGGCGGGGGCGGCTGGATTCGCGGCGGTGCAAACTCACGAACACTGGTGGGTAAATCAGGTGACGCAGGGCGTGAAACCTTTGCCTGGGGAAGATTTGGAACAGGCAAATGTGGCGAGGGGGTGGAATTGGGGCGATCGAACTCCTGATTTTGATGGCGATTTACCGGGCATTCCAGCTCCCGCTTGATTTACAGAATAACCACCGACTGGAAGTCGGGGCTACACAAATAAAGTCCGCCTTCGCGGACTGAATAATAACTAATAACTAATAACTAATAACTCCTAACTCCTAACTCCTAACTCCTAACTAATGACTCTAAAAGCTGTTTTATTTGATTTTAATGGCGTGATTGTTAATGACGAGCCGATTCACGAGAAAATCATCGCTCAATTGATGCTCGATGAAAATCTCCAGCTCAAACGTGGGGAGTTTCGAGAAGTTTGTTTGGGAAGGAGCGATCGCGCTTGCATTACCGAACTGCTCAAGCGCCGAGGACGATATCTAACAGAAACATATCTCGATCGACTGCTGCAGCGCAAGGCAGAAGCTTACAAAGCTCAAATAGATACTTTGGAGAAACTGCCGATTTATCCCGGTTTGGCAGAATTTATTGATAAAATTCGGGTTGCCGGACTGAAAATGGCCGTAGTTAGCGGGGCAATGCGATCGGATATAGAATTGGTGTTAGATCGGGCCGGTTTGGCACCAAACTTTGAGTTAATTGTCGCAGGCGACGACTTGACGGCGAGCAAACCAGCACCGGATTGCTATTTATTGGCTGTGGAACTTCTCAACCAGAAATATCCCGACTTTAACCTGCAACCGATCGAGTGTTTGGCGGTGGAAGATACTTTTGCGGGGATTGAAGCAGCGAAAAAAGCGGGGATTCAGGTTGCGGGTGTGACTCACACTTACCCGTTTCACATGATCCAGCGCCAAGCTAATTGGACGGTGGACTATTTTGCTGATTTAGAGTTGGATAGAGTGGCGGCACTTTGCTCGATCGCCCCCACTGAGCCGGCCGCAGAAAACTCTTGACCTTTTTAGCAGTTACGTGCTAGTGTAAGTGACGGTCTGCGAACGTGAGAGCCAGCAAGACCTGTAAGCCTTTTAGATTCGGCAATCCGGCATCTAAAATGCTAAATTAAAACTCAATCAGGGGAATTAGCTCAGTTGGTAGAGCGCTGCGATCGCACCGCAGAGGCCAGCGGTTCGAGTCCGCTATTCTCCATAAATCAGGGGCATTACTACAGGTGACGATCGTACTCAAAGCGAAGTGCGATCGTCACCTGCTTTGATACTCGCCTATGAGTGTGCGAGCGACTCAGTTGCTGCCTAAGTTTTAGCATCAATAACCTGTGGAGAGCGAGAAACCCGCTTTCTATTTTGTGCGATCGACCCAGTTCCTGCCTAACTGGTAGCATCAATAAGATAATTTATGTAAAGAAACCCAGTTTCTAATGTCACACTAATTGCTGAAAAGACGTATTTTGGTGTCTAAACCAGATTTCCAAAAAAATCCGGTAAGCCCGTGATCCCAACCCTGATGTCATCAGTCAATCTAAAATCTAACAAGGTATCAGCCCGGTTTCTGCCGCAGTTGCCCTCAATCCCCATAAAACATTCATTTTGTCAAAAAGAATAAGTTTTGTAGCTAAAAATACAACAGTCTGCTGAAGCGAGTCTTAATATCAAATCGCTATGTGTTATTATTCTCAATCATCTGACTCATCTATTCAAGAGTAACAAGAAAAAATGACAAAGCGATTCGATCGGCGGAAATTTCTTTTATACGGTTCTGCTACCCTAACATCAAGTTTATTTCTCAAAGCTTGTAGAACTCCAACTCCAACAGCAACTCCAGCAGCTTCTCCCACATCAACAGGAACTACACCAGCAGCAGCCGGGGGCGGAAACACGATCAAAGTAGGAATTTTACATTCCTTGAGCGGCACGATGTCAATCAGCGAAAAAAGCGTTGTCGATGCCGAACAATTAGCGATCGAAGAAATTAATAAAGCTGGTGGCGTCCTCGGCAAACAAATCGAAGCAGTCGTAGAAGATGGCAACTCAGACTGGCCGACTTTTGCCGAAAAAGCCAAAAAATTGATCGACCAAGATAAAGTTGTCGCCGTCTTCGGCTGCTGGACTTCCGCCAGTCGCAAAGCAGTATTGCCAGTATTTGAAGAAAAAAATCACATGCTCTGGTATCCCGTACAATACGAGGGTCAAGAGTGTTCCAAAAATATCTTTTATACCGGCGCGGCACCAAACCAACAAATCGAACCAGCCGTTGACTGGCTGCTAGAAAATAAAGGCAAAAAATTCTTCTTAGTCGGGTCTGACTACGTTTTCCCCCGCACTGCAAATACCATTATCAAGGCACAGCTAGCAGCCAAAGGCGGCGAATTAGTTGGGGAAGATTACATTCCTTTGGGCGGGACAGAAGTCACGCCAATTATTACTAAAATTAAAGCAGCTTTGCCAGACGGGGGCGTCATTTTCAATTCCCTCAACGGCGACAGCAACGTAGCATTTTTCAAACAGTTGCAGGGTGCAGGTTTGGGGCCGGACAAATATCCGTCAATGTCCGTCAGTATTGCCGAAGAAGAAGTAAAGGCGATAGGCGTAGAATATCTTAAAGGTCATTATGCCGCCTGGAATTACTTCATGACTGTAGACTCTCCGGCCAATACAAAATTTGTGCAAGCTTTCAAGGCAAAATACGGCAACGATAGAGTGACTAACGACCCGATGGAAGCAGCTTATATCATGGTTTACCTGTGGAAGCAAGCCGTCGAAAAAGCAGGGACAGCCGACGATTTGGAAAAAGTGCGGGCAGCAGCTTTGGGTCAAACCTTTGACGCGCCTGGGGGCACAGTAACGATGGATGTTAACCATCACCTTTCTAAATTTGTGCGGTTGGGCGAAGTGAGGGAAGACGGTTTGTTTAACATCGCTTTTGCTACACCAGCAGCAGTGAAACCCGTGCCTTGGAATCAATTTGTCGCTGAAACAAAAGGCTTTTCTTGCGATTGGTCAGACCCCGCAAAAGGTGGCAAGTTCAAAGCTTGATAAGTAGGTAATACCAGTTTTGTTAACGTTGGTAACGTATCTTCGCTCCCCCCTAACCCCCAGGGCTGTTTCATTCTCAAAAAAACCAGGATTTTGTAGGGGCGGTGCCCCTGTGCCCGCCCCCACCCACAGATGATTTTATGGGCTTTTCAGGCATCGGGGCAACCACGGGGGGTTTGCCCCTACAAGAAAATGAAACCGCCCTGCCCTATCCCCCTTTTATTAAGGGCGGACAAGAGCGTTCTTGCGTCACCCCCTACTCCCCTTAATCAAGGATAACTTGAGTCTTCAAAGTCCCCCTTAATCAGGGGGATTTAGGGGGATCGAGATACTGAGTCTAAGCATTTTTTATATAAAACTCGACGTTTAAGTTGACAGCAATGGGGTAAAATCCGCCCCTAATTAGCCGCGAACAAAGTTAAGAGACTTGATGCAGGAGTAACAAAATTGGCGATATTAGATGGTTTATTTAACGGCCTTAGCATCGGCGCAGTTTTACTAATTGCCGCCCTGGGATTAGCGATTATTTTCGGGCTGATGGGCGTAATTAATATGGCTCATGGCGAGTTGATGATGCTGGGGGCTTATACAACTTTCGTGGTGCAAAATGTCTTCAAAGGTATGGGAGGATTTGCTTTTGAAACCTATATTTTATTTGCAATTCCCCTAGCTTTTTTAGTAGCTGCATTGGTAGGATTGATTCTCGAACGCGGAGTGATTCGCTATCTTTACGGGCGGCCGCTAGAAACTCTGCTGGCAACTTGGGGTGTAAGTTTAATTTTGCAGCAGTTTGTCCGCAGCGTTAGTTGGGTGCTGGTAATTGGGATTGCGGTGTTTTGTTTGCTGTTTTTTGGCGGTTTGCGGTTGCTGAAATCTCGCCTGGATTTCGATCGCATTCGCAGCAAAATTATCGCCCTAATTTTGCCTTTATCTTTGGGTATTTCCTGGGCGGTGAGCGCTTTTTTAGGGCAAACTTACAAACTGGCAGTAACTCAACCTTGGTTTGGCGCTCAAAACGTGGATGTAACTGCACCGCAATGGTTGCGGGGTGGCATACCGCTGGGCAATTTTCAGTTGCCCTACGCCCGAATTTTTATTATTGTGCTGACAGGAATTTGTTTGGCGGGAATTTACCTATTTTTGCAAAAGTCTGTGTGGGGATTGCGGATTAGATCCGTGACGCAAAATCGCAGCATGAGTGCGTGTTTGGGAATTCCTACCGAACAAGTAGACGCGCTGACTTTTGCTTTGGGTTCGGGGTTGGCAGGTGTGGCTGGGTGCGCGATTAGTTTGATTGGTTCGGTAGGGTCAAATACCGGACAAAATTATATAGTCGATACGTTTATGGTGGTGGTTGTGGGCGGTGTCGGCAAGATTGTGGGGAGTGTAGTTGCTGCGATCGCGATCGGCACTGCAAATTACCTGATCGGTTCGGGAACCTTAGCAATAATGTTCGCTCCAGTCAAGCCTTTAGCCGACTTCTTCACATTTTTCGCCACAACCAGCATGGCAAAAGTAATGGTATTCGCCTTAATTATGGCTTTTCTGCAAGTGAAGCCGGGAGGGATTTTTCCGCAAAAAGGGCGGACGGTAGAAAATTAAAAATTACAACTGCGAGTGTACCGAAAAATGCAGAAAACACATCAAAAACCCTGGCTAAAAGAAGCGGCAATTGTCAGCGCGATCGCCCTCACATTCATATTGCTCATTCCAGGAATACTCCCCGATGTTAGGCTCAATCAATTGGGGCGATTTTTAGCACTAGCAATTGCCGCCCTCGGCATAGACTTGATTTGGGGATACACGGGTTTGCTCAGTTTAGGGCATGGGGTATTTTTTGCGATCGGCGGTTACGCTTTCGCCATGTACCTAAAATTGCAAATTCCCCCAACCGCCAGCAGTCAATTGCCAGAATTTATGAACCTCTACGGCGTTACCGAACTCCCCTGGTTTTGGCAACCATTTTATTCATTTCCTTTCTCAGCATTAGCAGTAGTTCTCATCCCCGCCATCTTGGGCGCACTTTTAGGTTATTTAGTCTTCCGCAATCGAATTCGAGGCGTTTACTTTTCAATTCTCACTCAAGCAGCAACCATTGTATTTTTCAACTTCTTTAACGGCCAGCAAAAACTGATTAACGGCACCAACGGACTCACCGACTTTAAAACCCTGTTCGGAGCCACAGTAAATGACCGAGATACTCAATATATTTTCTACATTCTCACCATACTCTTTCTAGCAGCAACTTACGCCCTCTGCAGATGGCTGACCAGCGGGCGTTTCGGCCGCCTGCTAGTAGCCATTCGCGACGACGAAGTGCGCCTGCGTTTCTCAGGTTACAATCCCACAGGCTACAAAGTTTTAGTCTTTGCTATTTCGGCCGGTTTAGCCGGGATTGCAGGCGCATTATTTACCGTACAAACCGGAATTATTTCGCCAAAAGCAATGGATATTGCCTTTTCAATTGAAATGGTAATCTGGGTCGCAGTGGGAGGTCGCGCCACATTATCTGGAGCAATATTAGGAGCGCTGCTAGTCAACTTTGGCAAGAGTTTTTTGAGCGAACAATTTCCCGAAGTGTGGCTATTTTTCCAAGGCGCGCTATTTTTAATAGTAGTAACAGTCCTGCCCGACGGCATAGTCGGATGGCTGCAAGATCAAAGTTTCGACCAAATCCGCAGCTTGTTCAGAAAACCGAAGTACGTATCTACTTACCCCAGCCTGGAACAAGACCCCCAAGTGCAGCTCGAAAAAGAAGAACTTGAACATTGAGTGCCAAAATATCGTGTACTTTATAAGTAGGTGGAAATAAATTAATTTCACTTGGAAGAGACAAACAAAGCAATCACAATAGACTGGGGAAAAGCTGCGTTTCTATCGGAGGAGACGCAATATATATATCCACCTACTTAGATATCCCTAGCAAACAGCTTCGTTTTTTAACTTAAGGGGAAACATATGGCAGATATTATTGACTACAAAATCTACGGCGACGATTTGCAACTCATCGAGATTGAACTCGACCCCAAAGAAGGCGTCAGGGCTGAAGCTGGAACCATGACATACATGGAAGGCGACATCCAAATGCAAACATCCACAGGCGGGGGCTTATTTCAAGGTTTCAAACGGATGCTGACAGGAGCGGGTTTTTTCATTACCACCTTTGTCAACGCCGGAAATCGCAAGGCCCGCGTCGCTTTTGCCGCCCCCTATCCGGGTAAAGTAATTCCCCTAGATTTAGGCCAACTTGGCGGTAAATTTTTGTGTCAAAAAGACTCATTTCTCTGTGCGGCCAACGGGATTGAAATTGAGGTAGCTTTCACCAAGCGACTCGGTGCCGGTTTCTTTGGCGGAGAAGGTTTTATTCTGCAAAAATTGCAGGGTGACGGGCTAGCTTTTGTTCATGCGGGAGGAACAATAGTTGAGAAAAATTTAGGAGTTGGCGAAGTGTTGCGGGCGGACACAGGCTGTTTAGTAGCTTTTGCTTCCACAGTAGACTACGACATTCAATTTGTGGGCGGGTTTAAAAATGCTTTGTTTGGAGGTGAAGGCTTGTTTTTGGCAAAGATGACTGGGCCTGGAAAAGTATATGTGCAAAGTTTGCCCCTCTCGAAGTTAGCTGAGCGCATTTTAGCAGCAGCTCCCCCTCCTATTTCGAGCAGTTCTAGCAGTTTTAGTTGAGAAGAAACTGCTAAAAAAAAGTATAAAGTATGGTGCTACGGCAGGGTATAAAATCTGCTAAACCAAGGAAAAATTTTCTCTCCGTACCTACAAAAGGTATCAGTTGTTATCCATTAGTGAGTTAATTGCTAATTATGAATGGCAAAGTATTAGAAATAGAAAACTTGACTGTTAGTTTTGATGGTTTTAAAGCCATTAACGGTTTAAATTTCAGCATGGATGCGGGCGAACTACGAGTTATTATTGGGCCCAATGGTGCGGGCAAAACAACTTTTCTCGATTCGATTACCGGGAAAGTGCAGCCGACAGAGGGCCGGGTGTTATTTAAGGGACAGAATTTATGTAAGCTGTCCGAAGATAGGATTTCGCGCTTGGGAATTGGTCGCAAGTTTCAGACGCCGCGAGTTTACTTGAATTTAACGCCACGCGAAAATTTGGAATTGTCTTGCAGCCGCCATAAAAATGTTTTTTCGACTTTGTTCAAGCCTGCTTCTGCTGCTGAAAAACGCACGGTTGCCGGTTTGTTAGAAACAATTGGTTTAGTTGCTAAAGCTGATATTTCGGCGGGTTTGCTTTCTCACGGGGAAAAGCAATGGTTGGAAATTGGAATGTTGGTGGCTCAATCTCCTGATTTGTTGTTGGTAGATGAACCTGTGGCGGGTTTGACGGATGAGGAAACGATGTTAACTGGTGAGTTGCTAATTTCGCTAGCGGAAAGTCATTCGGTGTTGGTAATTGAACACGATATGGAGTTTGTGCGGCAAATTGCGCGGCAGGTTACGGTGTTGCATCAGGGTGCGGTTTTGTGTGAGGGGACTATGGATGAGGTGCAAAATGACGATCGGGTAATTGAGGTATATTTGGGCAAACCGGAAGAGTAACAAGAAGGAAGTTCGGCAACGGATTGTGTAACGGATGTAACGGATGTAACGGATATCAGGAAGAAGGAAGTTCGGCAACGGATTGTGTAACGGATGTAACGGATGTAACGGATGTAACGGATGTAAGGGATATCAGGAAGAAGGAAGAAGGAAGAAGTTATTTGTTAGTTGCTACTAATTTCAGGCACAATTACCAATTAAAAACTATGCTACAAGTCTCTAATTTGAATGTTTATTACGGCGAAAGTCACATTTTGCGCGATGTCGATTTAAGCGTCATGGCGGGGCAAATGGTTTGCTTGATCGGCCGCAATGGTGTGGGCAAAACTACTATGCTAAAAACGATTATGGGGTTGCTGCAACCGCGCAGCGGCACTATTGCTTTTGGCGGAGAATCTATTGCTTCTAAGTTGACTCACCAGCGGGCTAGATTAGGGATTGGTTATGTGCCTCAAGGGCGCGAAATTATTCCCCGTTTGACGGTGAAGGAAAACCTCTTGTTAGGTTTGGAAGCGAAACCAACCAAAATCAAAAATCCTGAAGTTCCTGATGAAATTTTTGATTTATTTCCTGTTTTGAAAACTATGCTCGATCGCCTGGGAGGTGATTTGAGCGGGGGACAGCAGCAGCAGTTAGCTATTGCTAGGGCTTTGATGGGTGAGCCGCAGTTGCTGGTTTTGGATGAGCCTACGGAGGGGATTCAACCGTCTATTATTTTAGACATAGAAGCTGCGGTGCGCCGTGTGGTTGCTACTAGGGGAATTTCTGTTTTGTTGGTGGAGCAACATTTGCATTTTGTGCGGCAAGCTGACTGGTATTATGCTATGCAAAAAGGCGGGATTGTGGCTTCTGGAAGCACTAGGGAGTTAAGTGATGAGGTGATTCAGAGGTTTTTGGCTGTTTGAATAGAATTGAAGGAAGGCACGATACGGATTTTGACGATGACAGCGATCGCCTCAAAGAGCAAGAAGGGCAAGCGTTTAGATTTGAAAAATGGCTTATTCGTCTGGGTTCGCTTGGTATTCTGCGATCGCAGTTTGGATTTCCTCGGCGGACACATTTGCTTGTTCTGATTTCGAGTAAATCAGGTGTAAAACAACTTGAGTCGGTGATTCAACTTGATAAATCAAGCGATAACCGCGGCTCTTACCAACTTGGGAATCACTGTTTTTAGCCCGGACTTTGTAAACGGTGTATTGAGTCCCTGTAATCTGGTCTCCTATGAAGTTTCATTGGATAAGCTCATCAAGGACTGGCTGAATATCGGTTTGAATTTGGCGATACTTTTTAGCGAGTCCTTTGAGGCGACGTTTGAAGAGTACCGTGAATGTGACTTGGACTGACATATCAGACATTGATACCGTCCCAGAGTTCCGATATGGGAAAGGTTTGTCCCGCTTTGGCTTGGTGGAGGGAGGCTTTCAGATCGGCGAGGATTTGCTCGTTGGAGTCGGTATCTGAGTCAAAATCTGAGTCGAAGTCTGGGGCGATCGCGGATTGTGTCCGACTGGTCAAAAATTCCAGAAATGCCAGCGTTTGCTCTAAAAGTGGCTCAGGAGTCCGTTCGATCGCTTCGAGAAGGCGTTGTTTAATCGGCGACATAAGACTACCTCTATTATTATTGATTTTTCCTGCCGTCTGGCATTGTGGTGCCGGCCATACTTGCTCGATCGATACTAGCGCCATCTATATTAGCATTGCGGAGGTTGGCATCGGAAAGATTGGCATCTCTCAAGTCGGAAAATCGCAGGTCTGCACCGTCTAGATTTGTCTTTGTCAAGTTAGCTTTTCTGAGGTTAGCGTTGCTGATTCTCGCTCCTACTAATTCGGCTCCGCTTAAGTTTGTGCGAGCTAGATTGGTGTTGACAAAATCTGAGATCTCGAAGCGACTACCGCTGAGGTTGGCATCTGATAAATCTGCTCCTGTAAGGATGGGATTTTTTAAGTTAATGTTAACTAATTTTACGGCGCGGAGGTCGCAGCGGGAGCAGCTTTGAGTTAGCAGCAGCATTTCGACGTTGGCGTTGATTTGGTCGATTTGTTGCTGGGAGAAATTTTCGGCAAATTCTGGGGAGACGTAGCCGAGGTTTTTGGGGTCGGCTGGTTTTGGTTGGGGTGTTTGTATTGGGGGTGTTTGGATTTGTTGGGGTGTTTGGATTTGTTGGGGTGTTTGTGGTTGGGGTGTTTGTGGTTGGGGTGTTGGGATTGGTTGGGGTGTTGGGATTGTTTGGGGTGTTGGGATTGGTTGGGGTGTTGGGATTGGTTGGGGTGTTTCTATTTGCCCGATCGCACTTAGTTGCAGCCCCACCTTCGGCAGTTCGAGAGTTGCTGCAAAAATTAGTAGGGCGATCGACATTATGGTGAGTTTTTTCATAAATCTATAACTTTTTGTTTGCGAAAATACCATTTATATGGTATAATACCTCGAAAAGTGAAAACCCTACATTTCGCTAAATAAATCAAAATTTAGATAAAAAACTTCGGAACCATCAGGTGCGCGAATTAACTTTTCTATTACCGGAGGCAGTTGTTGTTGACGGTACAATTCGGGAATCTCGCAGAAGCTTTCTTCGGTAATTTCCAAAATTTTTGGCATCTCAGGAAGGGGAATCCCTAACCGATCGCTTTTATTTAAGGTACAAATAATCAGGTATTTGCAGTCAGCAATGCTCGGACTGCTGGGAAATATTTTGGATAAATTAATTATGGTAATCAGTTCTTCTTGATGCCGCAGTAGACTATTACCGTTCGGTAAAAGACCGTAGGCCTTAAAGTTTTTAACAATGCGCTCCACTCGTTCGATAGGAACAGCATAGTAAATATTTCCCAGTTCAAAGGAAACAAATTTTTTAGGGGCAATTCTAACAGTGGCTTGTTTCTTGCTCCGAAAGCGGCGATTGTAATTGGCGTGAGTCATTCGATTTTAGATTTTAGATTAAGAATTATTGGATTTTAGATTTTAGATTGAGGATTATTGGATTTTAGATTTTAGATTATTCGATTTGAGTAGGTGAGTCGGGTGCGTAGTTCCCACTCTTATTTGCGTATTCAATTACTTTTGACCTAAGTTTTGTTTGACATTAGGGATTATTTGATGGAAATTTGAGATTATGGATTAAATTATTGATTGGTGGATTAATTTGGGGATGGCTTGTAAAAGTTGGGCTTCGCTGTAAGGTTTGGTGAAGTATTGATTTGCGCCTAATTCCATTGCCATTTGCCGATGTTTTTCCCCGCTACGGGATGTCAGCATGGCTACGGGAATCTTAGCAAACCGCTCAGTCGATCTGATCGATCGCAACAATTCAAATCCATCCATCCGAGGCATTTCAATATCCACGATCGCCAAACTGCAATCAAGACCATTTTGCAACTTTTCCAGGGCATCCACACCGTCTTTAGCCTGTACCACCTGGTAGCGAGCACGAGTCAGCGTCATAGACAGCAACTGGCGAATTGTATAGGAATCATCCACTACCAAAATCAGCGGTGACTTACTCGAACTCGGCGTTATCTCCTGCACTTTACCGGAGACAGCGGCGATCGAACTATTTACCCCAGGTTGGCCCACCAAATCGTCCACATCCAGAATATTCACCACGCGCCCGTCCCCCAAAATCGTAGTCCCCAAAACGCCGCGAGGCTTGGATAGAGGCGGTGGCAAAGGTTTAACCACTATTTCCTGCTGACCGATGAGCCGTTCTACGGCCACCGCCAGCATTCCTTCGGTAGAAGCCAAAACCAGGACGGGAATTTCGTCTTGGGTCAAAGGGTCAGGAGAGGGGGCATCCGGCCCGACGACGCTATATTCGAGCAAATCTTGCATCCTCACCAAACGAATAAATTCCTCCCGCCACCACAGCATTGGCTGATTGCCGGCAATGTGAACTTCCGAGGCTTTAATGTGCAGAATTTCCTCGACTGCATCCAGCGGCACTGCTATTTTATTGTGATCGGTCTTCACCATCAAAGCATCAGTAATCGACAGCAGCAGTGGCAGTTTAATAATAAAACTCGTACCTTTTCCCAGGCGAGAGTCTACCTTCACAGTCCCCCGCACAGTCCGCAAATTTGTTCGCACCACGTCGAGCCCGACTCCCCGCCCCGAAAGGTCGCTGACCCCTTCTGCAGTGCTGAAACCCGGCCAAAACAGAAAATCGTAGAGTTCGGCAATGGAAAATTCTTGAGCTTGTTCCTCCGTCGCCAAACCCTTTGTGACAACTTTACGGCGAATCATTTCCGGGTCAATGCCTTTGCCGTCATCGGCGACAGTAATAATCGTTTGGCCGCCTTGGTGGCGGGCTTCTATTTCAATTTGACCGCTGGCGGGCTTGCCACTTGCTTTCCGAACTTCGGGCATTTCGATACCGTGGTCGAAAGCGTTTCTCACTAAGTGTATTAAGGGATCGCGCAAAGCGTCGAGCAAACTTTCGTCAATTTTGGTGTCTCTTCCCACTAGCAGCAGGTTGACATCTTTATCGTATGTGAGGCACATTTCCCGGAGCGCTCTGGGCAAGTGATCGACGGCGCGACTGAAACTCACGACTCGCAACTGCATGACGCGGCTGCGTAGTTGTTCGGTAATGCGGCGCAGTTGGTCGGTACTGCGCTCGAATTTCATCGCTAAGGTGTCTAATTTGGTGGCGGAGTGAGAAATTGCTTGGGCAGTTTCGATGACTTCTGCGGCTGTCGAGTGGAACTCTGTATAACGATCCATCTCTAAGATATCGAAGTGAGCATGAACCGGAGAGGATTTGCCGTTAGCAATCATGGGGAATTCAGTTTCTGCTGCTGCAAGTTTTCCGAATCCAGAGTTCCCGTTTCCCCCTCTCCACTCTGCAAAAGTCAGTCTGTCGTATTCTTCTCGCAACTGACCGCCGAATTGGTTTAAATCTACGATATTGCGGCGGATGCGCTTGACTTCACCACGCAGTTCGGATTCTTGAAGTTCTAAATTTGTACGGTTGATGACTAATTCTCCGACTAGATTCACTAATTCTGTCAAGCGTTCCAAGTCTACCCGGATGGTCGGTCTTTGCGGGTTGGAGACTGTGAGAGTCGGGGAGTCGGGGAGAGTCGGGGAGGGAGAGGGAGAGTCGGGGAGGGAGAGGGAGGGGGAGGGGGAGATTTCCGGGGATGGCGGGGAGTCGGAGAGTGGGGGGGAGTCGGGGGGAGTGGGGGAGGGGGAGATGTCGGGGATGTCGATCGCCCTTCCTTCCAATATTTGTTGGCGTGCGGTTTGCAAGTTTTGGGCGATCGCCCAACCCTCGGATTGCAACCGTTGTAGAGTCAAGTCGGGAGAGTCGATCAAAGCGCTGAGGGCTGCGGCGATTTTCCCAAATTCCGGCAATAGCAGCATTCCAGCCAAACCGGAGAGTTGGTAGTAAACCTGGTTGAGGGCGGTGACACTTTTTGCCAAATCTGCCTCGGAAGCTTGGGAAAGCTCGGTTTCTAGGCGATTGAAGAGTGCCGGCACTTGCTGTTCAAAAATCAGTTTCAGGGTGTCGGGGGCGGGCGATTGGCTGGCTGCGGGGACTGGCGGCTGTTCTGACTCGCCGTACTTGGCCTGGAACTGGGCGAAAATTTGGGCGATCGCCTCCAAGTTTTCCGTTTGATCCGGAGTTGTGACATCGGAGTGTTGAACTGATTCGATCGTAATCTTTTTGAGAGCATCCACCCCCTGCAGCAAAACACTCACAGTAGTCGGTTCCAGAGCCGACAAGTCTGTGCGATCGCGCAAAATGACAAAACAGTCCTCCAGCGTGTGAGCCGCCGCCGATACGTTTTGAAAGCCCAACATCGAACCCGCACCTTTAATCGAGTGCGCCGCCCGAAACATTTCTTTAACTGCCGCTTGTCGCTCTTTCAAACCCGCAGCTTCCATCGCCAGCAGATTCGTCTCCATTGACTGGAGAAACTCTTCGCATTCTGCGGTAAAAGCATCTATTAATTCGTTTAAATCGTCATCATTCATATTAGTCTGTTGTCTGTTGTCTGTTGACAGTTAACTGTTGACTGTTAACTGTTGTCAGTTTTTTTATATATGATGTCCCGTTATTTAACTGTAATTGTTTTCGGGGCGGGTTCACGATTATCTATAACTTCGCCTTCAGGATATTTCTCAACCCGCCCCGGCAACAACGATAGTTATTAGTGATTCGTATAACTGTCAACAGTGAACAGTTAACAGTCAACCGTCAACCGTCAACCGTCAACTGTCAACTGAACTAACTGCGGAAATTCGCCACCGACTTTTGCAATTGGCCCAGAGAACCAGACAACTCGTCCAAAGATGCTTTGACATCCGCACCTTTTTGTGCGGTCGTATTCGCAATCTCGTTGACTTGCTGCATACTGTTAGCAATTCCCTCAGCCGAAACAGTTTGCTTGGCAGATGCGCTAGTAATATTCTGCACCAAAGCATTCATTTCTCGACTAACTTCGATGATGGCATTGAGGTGAGTTTTAGCTTCGCTTGCTAGCTTAGTGCCTTCCACTACCTCCAGCGTTCCCGATTCCATTGCCTTCATCACGCGGCTGATTTCTTCTTGAATTGTACCGACAATTTCCGAGATTTCCTCAGTAGCCCCGGCGGATCTTTCTGCTAATTTCCGCACTTCTTCGGCAACAACTGCAAAGCCTAAACCTTGTTCGCCGGCTCGCGCCGCCTCAATAGTAGCATTCAGAGCTAATAAATTAGTTTGCGAAGCAAGTTGAGAAATCGAAGTTACAATTTTGCCAATTTGCTGCGAAGATTCGCCCAAACGCTTCATCATTTTCGAGGTAGAGGCGATCGTCAACCGGAGCCCGTTAATGCCTTCGACAGCTCGATCAACCGCCATACCGCCGACTTCAGCCGTTTGAGAAGACTGCTGGGCGACTGTTTCGGCACGCACCGAAACATCTCGCACGTCGCGGATCGAATTCACAATCCGCTCAATTTCGCGCATGATAGCAGATATTTTTGCTGCTTGAATTTCTGCCTGTTGGGTGAGTTGACTGGTATTGGTAATTGACTCGTCGGTGGCAGATGTTACCTGTTCGGCTAAAGTTTGAATTCCCGTTACCACTTTCCGCAGAGAACCGATTAAGAAGTTGAAAGAGTCGGCGACAGCACCTAAAACGTCGTTAGTCACTTCCGCCCTGACTGTCAAGTCGCCTTGAGCAGCCCCTTTAATTTCTCCCAACAATTTAAGGACTTGCTGCGTCAGAGAATCAGCTTCAGCTTTGCGTTCGGCGGCCAATTTTTCTAGTCGTTCTTCTGCTTCTTTGCGCTCGGTGATGTCAAAGCGAATGGCGATATATTTGACTATTGTGCCGCTGGTATCAAAGATGGGGGAGATCGTTGAATATACCCAGTAAAACGAGCCATCTTTGCGTCGGTTTTTGATTTCCCCTTGCCACACCAAACCGCGAGAAAGTGTCACCCACATTTCTTCAAAAAATGATTTGGGATGGTAGCCGGAATTGATGAGGCGGTGGTTGCGGTGCAGGAGTTCTCCCATGCTGTAACCGGAGATTTCAATGAATCTGTCGTTGACGTAGGTAATCATGCCTTGGACATCAGTTTCGCTGACGATGGCCGATTCGTCTAGGGCATTCTGCCGAGTTTTGAGTTCTTGCAGCAAGCGTTCCTGTGCCTCTGCCAACTGCTGCATTCGCTGCTGAGATGCTCTTTGTTCAGTGACGTTGCGGCAAACTACTACGCCGCCTTTAAGCGCCCCCGTTTCGTCTTTGAGTGGCCGGCCGTTAATTTTCACCCACAGGCCTTCTGGCTTGCCTGCGTGGCGGGTGAAAAGGTCTACGTCGTCAACGGCTTCTCCTCGAACCGTGCGCGCTAAAGGTATGTCGGCTGGGGGGTAGGGAGTTACCGTATCGGGCAAGAATAAACCATATTTTGCCGACCATTCGTTGAGAACAGCATCTGTCGCACCCATGCCAAAGATATCTTCGGCGGCGGGGTTGAACAAAAGAAAATTGCCTTTTTCGTCGGCAGCAATTATGCCGTCGCCAATGCTGTCTATTAGCAGTTGCAAGAGATTGCTTTGCTGTCGAAATTGGTCTTCGGAACTGGCTAATTGAGCTGTTGCTTTTTCCAGTTGCACCATCGCCTGTTTGCTTTCGGTAACGTCGCGAGCGACTGCATACATGAGCTTTTGTTCGGTTTCAGGTCGCACTTTCCACGACAGCCATCTGTAGGAACCGTCTTTGCAGCGGTAGCGATTTTCAAAGAACTTTATTTCTGTGCCCTCGGTTATTCTTTTTGCTGCGGCTATGCTTTCTTCGCGATCGTCTGGATGGAGAAAATTGAGAAAAGATTGGTCTTTCACTTCTTCTAGGCTGTAGCCTAGGGTTGTTTGCCAAGCGGGATTGAGGCGCTTGAATTTGCCTTCAAAATCTATAATACAAACCAAGTCTAGGGAAAGGGTAAAAAATCGATCGCGCTCTTCTTCTGCTTTTTTGCGATCGGTAATTTCGATCGCCACAGCCCCGATACCTATCGGTTTGCCGTCAGGGCCGGGCAAAGGAAAGTATGACGCCAGCCAATCTCGCAGGACGCCCGGTTCGTTGAAGAATGATCCCGATACCTCAACGTTTAACAACGGTTGGTTGGTGGCGAGAATCTGCTGCAACATCGGCACTTGGGTATCGCTCATTTCGGGTATAACTTCCCTCACCGTCTTACCGAAGTGTTCGGCAACTGAGACGCCGGTGGTTGCCGCTAATTTCTCGTTGACTTGCACGAAGCGCAACTGCTCGTCAAAAATACACATTGAGGTGGGGGCGGCTGTGAAAAATGCGTCAAAGCGGCTTTGACGCAAAAGTAATTCTCGTTCTAGGGCTTTGCGATCGCTGATGTCACGGCCTTCTGGAATTAGCATCAAGACTTTGCCACTGTCGTCTGTGATGGGTTTGATGGAGAAGTCAACGGTCGCCACTGCACCGTTGGCAACCAGCACATCCACTTCGTAACGGACTACCTCGCCGGCCGCTGCGAGGGCGATCGCTTCTTGTATCTGTTGCTTGGTTTCCGGGGAAATCTGCCACCACAGGGTTTCGGAAAACGGAGTGCCTATTATTTCTTCGCTCCGCAGGCCTGCGGCGGCCAAGGCTGTTTGGTTGGCTTCCAAAACGGTGCCGTCCGGTTTGAGCAGACCTATGAATTGGAAAGATTGGTCGAAAATGGCTCGGAAGAGTCTTTCACGATCGCGCAGCATCTGTTCTGCACGTTTGCGATCGCTGATGTCGCGACTAACTGTAGCTAGCCCCATAGGCTCGCCCGTTTCTGGGTTGTTGACGGTAAATAGGGTGAAGTCAACCGGAAAGTTTTCGCCGGTTTGAAAGTTCCGCAAGCGGAATTCGCCCTGCCAAAAACCGTCTCGCACAGTAGCCGGCAGGATTTCTTCTTTGAAAATATTAACATCTTCTGCTGAGAAGAAGTCATAAACGCTTTTGCTTTTTACTTCTTCAATATTTGGCAATCCTGCTAGTTTCATTCCCGCGACATTCAGGTATGTTGCCTCTCCCTCTAGGGTAGCCGTGCCGATAAAATCAGAGCTACTTTCTACGAGCGAAATCAATCTTTGTTTTTCTATTTCGGCTTGCTTGCGATCCGTGATGTCGTTGTTAGTTTCTAAAATAGCTTTGGGTTTACCATGTTCGTCTCGCTGCAAATTCCAGCGGCTAAATACGGTAATTTTGGCATCATAATTTGTGGTGTGAATTACTTCTCCTTCCCAATAATCCTGCTCTTCTAACTGTGCCGAAATAGCTGCGAAAGGCTGGGGAAAAATGGTGTGCAATAGAGTATGGGTGACTTTTCCCAAGGCTGCTTTTTTTGTCCAGCCGTACATCCGTTCGGCTCCCTGACTCCAATAATTAATCGTGCCGTCTATATCCCGAACGATCAAGGCGTCGCTGGCAAGGTCGAGCATTTGCAAGTTCTGCTGCAATGCTTCTTCTGCGCGCTTGCGTTCTGTAATGTTGCGGGCGATCGTTGAGACAAATTCAACTTCTGAATTCTCGGATTTGTGGGCAACAATTACTTGAGAAACTGGTATTTCTTCGCCGTCTAAACTCTGCCAAACTGTCTCGCCACTCCACGCCCCGTCTCGGCAAGCTGCGGGGATGCCGACTTTCACAATAGTGTCGATACTTTTGGGGGATGTCAGGTCAGAAATGCTGATTCCAGTTAAATCTGCGTCGTCGCCAACTCCCAACATTTCTCTGGCTGCGCGGTTGAGATAAATGGCGCGCTGTTGGGAGTCGGCGATGCCTACCCAGTCTGTTGTGGTTTCTAAAATTGCTTTGAACCGCAATAGTTCTTTTTCCGATTTGCGACGCTCTGTGATGTCGCGCGCCATGCCGAGCATTCCTAAAATATTGCCTTCTGCATCTTTGAGGGGCAATTTCTGGGTGTCGAAGCTGTGTACTTTGCCGTCGGCTAAGGTGGCTAAGTCGTTGGAACCGGGGGCGAGGTGGTTGCCGGCCCGGAAGTTTTGGATTTGGTTCTCGGAATCGGTTTGAGCGTGGAAGTTGGGGAAGATGCGATCGACCGATATGCCGATTTCTGCGTCGTCTTTGCCGATAATTTCTGCTTGAGTTTTGCCGAATGCGGCGGCGAAACCTGCATTGACTAGGGTGTAGCGCAAGTTTCGATCTTTGACGAAAATGCAGTCTGGCGTAGCGTCAATGACTGTACGCAGCAAGTTTTGGGAGCTTTCTGCTTCGGCGAGTGTGTGCCGCAGTTGTTCTTCCATTTCCACGCGATTGGTGATATCTCTAATCGCGCAAACGAGAAATTGTCTGCCGTCGGCATCTACAAAGGTAGATTTTTTGGCGGAGACAAAGCGGGTGTTTCCTGCTGGATCTGTGATGGTTTTTTGGATTTCGGTGCTGGTATTTGTCGAAAAAACTAATTCGTCTTTTTCTCGATATGTCTCTGCTTCCTCTTTGGGCAAAAACTGGTCGTAGGATTGGCCAATTAGTTCTTCTCTGCTATGACCTATGTATTGACAAAAGGCATCATTTAATATGATCCAACGGTGCTGTTGGTCTTTGACATAAATCGGGTCGGGGATGCTGTTGAGGATGTTGTTTAAGAATTGTTCTGAGGCTTTTAATTGCTCTTGTACTGCGGTGCGATCGCGAATTTCCTGTTCCATTTGTGCGTTAGTTTGCAGGAGCTGCTCGGTTCTTTCATTCACTCGATGCTCTAGTTCTGCAGTTAGCTGCTGCAATGCGGCTTCTGCCTTTTTGCGCTGGGTAATGTCGCGGCCTTCGGCGAGGATTTGAAATATTTCTCCTGTTGCATTTAACAGCGGCTTAAACGACACGTCCATTACTGTCACATGGTTATTGGGGCCGATGATTTCGTATTCTTCACGGACAAAATTACCGGCCGAAACTTGTTGAATGTTCGCTTTTAGGCGCTGCTGGTTGGTTGGAGTTGAGGCCCACCAAGGTGTCAGCCAAAATTTCAGCCCCAGCACTTCTGATGCTGGGAAATCGCCCACTTCTAGCGCTGTCTGATTTGCTTCGAGCACAGTACCGTCTGGCTCCAATAATGTGATCGCTTGAAAAGCTTGGTCGAAAATTGCGTGAAATCGCTGGTTAGTTTCGCTCAGTGCTTGTTCTGTTTCTTTTTTAGCGTTAAGGATGCGGGTAGAACCTACTAAGAATCCGTAGCGGTTGGACAAACTCAAAAAAACGAGCGCCGCCATTACAGTGATCCAATCGAACACAGTTTGTGCCACTGGAGAGTGGGGCAGCCCTAGGTATTCGGCGGCGTGGCCGCTGTGGCCGAAAGCGCAGGTCCAAAATATGGCTGCTGTGGCTGTGGCGAAGATGTCCAACCCGAATTGACGGTTTCGCCACAAACCTAAGCTGATTATCCAGGCGATGGCAAAGTAACACACACAAATGATGCAATTAGCAGCTCCAGCTAGCACCGATTGGGAGAAGTCAGGCAACGTCAGGGTTAAAGTCGTTGCGATCAAGGTATAGAGAATTTTGATCATAAAATTAAGGATGGGCAAATCGGATGCGGGCGATCGTTAGTTAAAATTATTGATGGAAAGCAGTTGTAGACTTACCTGTATGGTTGCTTTTTACCAGCGTTCGGAATGGGCGATCGCTTCTACATCGACAATCATTAGCAAACGTCCTTCGGAATTGTACAGACCTTTTAAGAATGGAGCTAGGTCGGGACTGACATCTAGTGCTGAGACAATGCGATCGGGATTGAGAGGTAAAACTCCTTCGACGCGGGAGACGGCTAATCCCAGGCTGATTCTCGACAACAATCTCACGTCTCGTGGATCGGGGGCTTCTACAACTAAGATGCGGCTGTTTGGGTGGTGGATGTCAACCGACTCAATACCGACGAACAGTCCGAAGTCTGCTGCTGCTAAGATTTCGCCCCGCAAGTTGGTTAATCCCAGCAAAAATGGCAGGGTGTTGGGAACCAGGGAAATCGGTTGTTCCTTGAGGGAAAGGACTTCCCGCACTGCCTCTAAGTCTATAGCGAACAGACTGCCTCCTTGACCGAACAGGAGAAATTGCTTTGTTCCACTTGTCTGATTCCCCCCAGCGGGGGAAGCCGTTATTTTCATGGCTTATTTTTAGTTTATAGTGTAGCTTACAAATTAGAATTTTGCTTAGACCCTAAAGTCGATCGCCGATCGAGTTTTTCAGGATAACTTTGGGTGCCTCAAATGTTTCCGTTAAATAAATCTCGGCTGGGCAAATAAGCAGGTTTTTATCATTAAACATAAACTTTTATGGAATTCAAAAACCCAGTTTATTAAAAAAAAACGGGGTTTATCGGTATAATATTTTTGGGAAAGCTGGCGATCACTTTATATTCGGACTACGCCGAAAGCAGACGCTGCACTATGTGGACCAGTTGCTGAGGTTCAAAGGGTTTGCTAACGTAAGCGTCGGCGCCTAAATCAGTTCCCCAAGCTTTATCGATCTCGGTGTTTTTATGAGTACAAAATACTACGGGCAATTTTGCCGTTGCGCGATCGCCCCGCAATTCTCTGATCACTTCAAACCCGTTCATTCGTGGCATCACTACATCTAAAACGACCAAAGCCGGAGGAGTTTTGCGGATCATGGCGATCGCTTCTTCGCCGTCGCCTGCCCGCATCACATCCAGTCCCGCATCTTGAAGAATGCGGCAGATGATTTCTAGTTCGGTCTTAACGTCGTCCACTACTAAAATTTTTGACATAATTCCACACTTCCTTGCTGTTGTTGACAGCGGACTACGTTTATTCAGAAGCTGGCGCGACCGGCGGCGATGGGACTATACCGCTTTGCGGACAAATTAATGTACTTCCAAATACAATATAGCCGATCGCATGGCTGAAGGTTAGCTGTCAGTGATTAAAAACGATAAAAATTTACTTTGCTAACGGAATCGGTCTGAATAAATTAATCGGTAAGTGGTAATTGATTATTGGTAATTCGCTGTGTTGAAACCAACAGCTCTTATGAGAAAGAGCGACTGGGGTACCAAAGCGGGATTTTCTACGTATTTTTTTGAGATTTGTTCCCAATAGTCTAGTTCAGCGCATTGCCTAAGTCGTGCTGGTTAAGTTATTTCATTGGTCCAAATAACAGCCCTTGAAAAGTAGCTAGGGCGCAGTTAATACTGGTACTGATATAAAAATTTTAACTTAATATACAGCACTATATTGCTGAGTTGTCGCTATTATTGAATTAATAATTAATGCCCAAATTGAGGATGGTAACAATGACATTTAAAGAATTTTATTGTCTGTAATTTATAATTTTGGGGGAAAATAAACTGACCGCGCGGCAGTCCCATTTTACCCAGTAGAGAAGTGTGGGTTTCACTAAAACTACTACCAGAAGGCGACTACCATCCTTGAGCTTGATTGTGGGCTCAGCCGAAAAGACTGCTGCAAGAGGCGGTCAATCGATTTTAGATTTTAGATTTTAGGTTTCAGAATTGAAGAAGCGCTCACACTGATAAATTCGGGGCGGGTGATGAGCAGTCGGAGCTTTTTTCTCGCTTCACGGATGAATCCGGGGGCCCCGGACGACATTGCTTGATTGTCAAATTAGTCGGTGAGAGAGAGACGGCGATCGGCTATAATAAAGGGCTAGAGGAAAAGAACACCGAAAACCCGAAAATATGGTTGCCATCCAAAGAAATCTCAACATTGCCGCGCTAGAAGCAGAATACAGTCAAAAAACACCGCGAGACATTCTCAAATTTGCCCTAGAAAATTTTGACAATATCTCAATTTCTTTCAGCGGGGCTGAAGATGTAGTTCTGATCGATCTTGCCTCAAAAATTACCAAGAATTTCCGCGTTTTCACCCTAGACACCGGACGATTGCACTCGGAAACTTATCAGTTTTTGGATCAAGTCAGAAAACATTACGGCATTAAATTAGAAGTAATGTTTCCCGATGCAGCAGAAGTACAAGCCCTAGTAGAAGAAAAGGGATTGTTTAGTTTTTATCAAGACGGTCACAAAGAATGCTGCGGCGTGCGGAAAGTCAAGCCGCTGCGCCGCAAACTGAATACTCTCGATGCTTGGATTACTGGTCAGCGGAAAGACCAAAGTCCCAGTACCCGCAACGGTATTCCGGTCATTGAAGTTGACACTGCATTCTCAACTCCTGACCATGAATTAATTAAATTCAACCCCTTAGCAAACTGGTCTTCAGCAGAGGTTTGGGAATACATTCGCGCTTTGGATGTGCCTTACAACAAGTTGCACGAACGGGGTTTTGTAAGTATTGGTTGCGAACCTTGTACGAAGCCGGTATTGCCGAACCAACACGAACGCGAAGGTCGCTGGTGGTGGGAAGAAGCGACCGTAAAAGAATGCGGTTTGCACGCTGGTAACGCCCAAAAATAGTAAATCACTTAAGGAGTAAGGTGCAGCGCACCAAACAAATAGTAGGGTGCGCTAGGCGCACCTTACCCAATAATAAATGCACTTCACAACATAAATCGTAGCCGAATAATTCGCAATTAAAATAAACACAAATTAAGCTGAGCTTGCCCTTGAACTTTGATAGAACGATCGACATTCAGAATAAATGCTAGCGGAAGAATTCGCAATTAAAATAAACACAAATTAAGCTGAGTTTGCCATAGAGCTTTGATAGAATGATCGACATAGAATGATCGACATTCACAAAAGTTTTTAAAGTAGGTACTATATGCTCGCCTCAACTAGCGAATTGCTGAACACGGCTTTGAGAAATGGTTATGCGATCGGCGCTTTTAACGTCTACAACCTCGAAGGAGTAAAAGCCGTCATCAATGCGGCCGAAGCGCTGTACAGCCCTGCTATACTGCAACTTCACCCCAGCGCCCTCCAATACGGACAATCGCCTTTAGTCGCGCTGTGCATCAAAGCCGCCCGCAAATCTTTAGTGCCGATCGCAGTACACTTAGATCACAGCACCTCAGAAAAAGACATTCACCTGGGCCTAGCTGCGGGCATTAAATCAATTATGGCAGACGGTTCTTTTTTGCCATACGAACAAAACTTAATATTTAGCCGGGAAATGACTAAATTAGCCCACGCTAACGGTGCGGCAGTGGAAGCAGAAATCGGCAGAATTAGTGGCAGGGAAGACGGTTTGACAATCCATGAGAAAGCCGCAAGGATGACCGATCCCGTAGCAGCAGTAGAGTTTATCAAAGAAACTAAGGTGGATTTTTTAGCCGTAACAATTGGTAACGTTCACGGCAAATATCTAAGCGAACCGAAACTCGATTTTCCGCGTCTGGCAAAAATCCGGGATGCTGTTTCAGTGCCGTTAGTGATGCACGGTGCTAGCGGTTTGCCGGACTCAATGATTCATCAATGTATTAAATTCGGAGTATCGAAATTTAATGTGAATACAGAAGTTCGCGAAGCTTATATGGACGTGTTAAAAAGTAGCATTTCTGAGGCAAATCCGGATTTGTTGGAAATAATGGAAAAATCTATCAATGCCATGCGATGGGTCATTTCTGACAAACTGCAACTTTTCGGTTCTGTCGGTAAAGCTCATTTGCATCACTCTCCCTACGCGGATGACTTAACCGCAAAGAGTACCAGCAACAAACAAACAAGCCACAACAAATCAAGTTTTGATCAAATGTTAAAGCCTGTGTATAGTGAGGCTTTCAGTCTTCTTGTGAAGTAAAAAAACAAAAGTCCTGACTGCGAACCCGTTTTTAGTCAGGACTTCAGTCTTCTCTAACTGTTTAAAAATCGATCGGGATCGATGCCAGATTCCCGCAGCCGCCGAATTAAAGATTGCAATTGAGCTTCTGCTGACTCGGCCCGCTGACGCTGCTGTTCCGCTTCAGTCAGAATCCAATTGCCATCAATATCATACCAGCGCAACCAAAGTCGCTCGATTCCCTGAAACTCTCCTTGCCACAAACCCAAGCCCAAACTTAGATCAGCAATCCACACTCGCGACTCTGGCAATTCTAATTCTTGATAGTGTCCGCCCTTCAATTCAAACACTCGCAATTTATTAGTATAGCGACTGAAAACGGCATAAATAGGAACCCGCAAAATTTGCTCGTAAACCTCCCATTTTCTCGGCGGTTCCTCCTTCGTCTCGGCCTCCAAAACTTGCCTGTTACCCGCAGCGTTTTCCGACTGAGGTGGCAACTTTTCCTCATCGGTATTGTCGCCTAAATCTTCTTTTTATGTTCCCGGCGAAAGCAGTTCTACAATTACAAAAGGATTCACGCCTTCGGGCCAAGCAACGTAACTCATCCGCTGTTAGGAGCGATCGTAAAGTCGGGGAACTCCCACAACTGCAAACCAATCCGGTCGCTTGTGCCACAGAGTGTGATTCACGTCATAATAAAGGTTCATGTCGGTGCCGCTAAATATCTCAGAAGCTGGATAATTCCGAGGTCGAAACGTCAGACTCAACAACTGCGGCTGCAAATCGTGAAATTCGTCCCGCAAACCAGGTTCCTCCGGGTCTTCGCTGGGTAAATCATACATTGTCGGCAGCGTTTCTCTGGGCGATCGCGGCGGATCGGTTTGCGGCACAGGATATTTAAAAGGCAACATATAATATTGAGAAATGACTGCATTTATGCTAACATCATTTTAATACTTGCAGGACGAGCGCCAACACCCTGTAAAACGTTTATTTCAAACTTTTTTTCCTCTATTTGGTGAAGTAAATCTTACCTCTCAAATCTCAAATCGACTGAGCTGAAATTCTGCACTATGATCGACATTCCTCAACTGATTGCTCAAGAACTTTCCATTAATCTGTCTCAAGTCAATAATGCTCTGGAACTTTTCGCCGAGGGAGCAACTATTCCGTTTATTGCCCGCTACCGCAAAGAACGCACGGATTTGCTGAATGAAATTCAGTTGCGAGACATCTCCGATCGCTTCACGTATCTGACGGAAATTGAAGAGCGCAAAAAATCGATTTTAGAGACGATTAGCTCTCAGGGGAAACTCACGGAAGAACTGCAAGCTAAAATCGAATCGTGTTTGCAAAAGAACGAACTCGAAGACCTTTATCTGCCTTACAAACCCAAGCGGCGGACGCGAGCCACAATTGCTAGGGAAAAAGGCTTGGAACCGCTGGCGAATTTTATCAAAGGTCTGAATTTACCGACGGCTAAACCAGCAGATTTTGATGCGGAAGCATCTAAATATATTTCGGAAGAAAAGGGAGTGAAAACAGCAGAAGAAGCTCTCAAAGGTGCTGCGGATATTTTGGCGGAAGCGGTTTCGGAAAAAGCCGAATTGCGCGCTTATTTACGAGATTTTTTGATGAAAACAGGAGTTTTTGTCTCGAAAATTAAAGATGATTTCCCTGAAGGAAGCACTAAATTTGAAATGTACCGCAATTACCAAGTTGCAGCGAGAAGCGTTCAATCGCACAATATGTTAGCGCTGTTTCGGGGGGAAACGGAAGGGGTTTTAGATTTGGAACTGGCTTTTGATGAATCCGCAGTGATGGCTTATTTGGAAGCTCAGGAAATTAGAACTAGGATACCGGAAGTTAAAGAGTTTTATCGATCGACCTTGAAGGATGCCTTCAACCGACTGATGAAGACTTCGTTAATTACAGAAGTACGATCGCACAACAAAGCCGTCGCTGATATCGAGTCGATCGCCACTTTTGAAACCAACCTCCGCGAGTTGCTGCTGTCGGCGCCGGCGGGCATGAAACCCACATTGGCGATCGATCCGGGATTTCGCACGGGGTGTAAAGTTTCCGCCCTCGATGAAACCGGGCAATTTTTAGAATATCAAACAATTTTTCCTCACCAAGCAGCCGCTCAGCGACAGCAAGCTGGTAAAATTGTCAAGCATTTAATTGAAAAATATAAAATTGAATTAATCGCGATCGGCAACGGTACAGCTTCCCGGGAAACAGACGAATTTGTTTCGGAAGTTTTGGCAGAAATGGACAGGAAACCGATTAAAGTCATGGTGAATGAATCCGGTGCATCGATTTATTCCGCAAGCGAGGTGGCGATCGCCGAATTTCCAGACCTCGACATCACCGTCCGCGGTGCAGTCAGCATCGGACGGCGCTTGCAAGACCCCCTCGCCGAACTCGTGAAAATCGACCCGAAATCAATAGGAGTCGGTCAATACCAGCACGACGTTGACCAAAAATTGCTCAAAAAGAAACTCGACGAAACAGTCGAAAGCTGCGTTAATTATGTGGGAGTTGATTTAAACACAGCTTCCAAAGAACTGCTGACATTTGTGTCAGGAATGACGGCAACAGTTGCCAAAAATATCGTCAATTACCGCAACGAAAACGGCGCATTTAAAAATCGCCGTCAACTTCTGAAAGTTCCCAAACTCGGGCCAAAAGCTTTTGAACAAGCAGCCGGGTTTCTCCGCATTCGCGGCGGCGAAAACCCCCTGGACAATACAGCAGTTCATCCCGAAAGTTATCCTGTCGTGCAAGCGATCGCCAAGGATTTAGACTTGCCGCTGACAGGAATAACACAAATATCGGAAAAAATCAAGACTGTAAATATCAAGAAATATGTCACTGAAAAAGTGGGTGAACCAACACTTCGAGACATTATTTCCGAACTAGAAAAACCGGGAAGAGACCCGCGCGCCGAGTTTAAATATGCCACTTTCCAAGCAGGAATCAAAGAAATCTCCGACTTGCAAGTTGGGATGGAATTAGAAGGCATAATCACGAATGTAGCTAACTTTGGAGCCTTTGTTGATGTGGGAGTGCACCAAGATGGTTTGGTTCACGTTTCTCAATTAGCCGATCGCTTTGTAGATGACCCCAAACAGATTGTTAAAGTCGGACAAGTTGTGAAAGTGCGGGTTTTGGAGGTGAATGAGAAGTTAAAGCGGGTTAGTTTGACAATGAAGCTGCAAGAAAAACCGCAACCGCAAAATGGCAATAGCGCGAGGCTTCCGGCCCCGCGCCGTCGTTAAAACTGTGGGGGAAAGCTGAAAAAGGGCGATCGAACCGCGAAGACGCCTTCGGCGAAGCCGTTCCCGTAGGGTAGGACGCGAAGGAAGAGAACAGAAGAAGAAGCTGGTAATTGCTATTTTTTCTTGCTGGTTTTCCAAGTGCCGCCGTAGAAGTACAAAGGATTGTTTTCACTTACCGATTCCCAACATTTAAGAGATAAAAATACGAACTTGCTCAAAATGTTGGGTGCGATCGCTCTCTCTAGGTAAACTCAACTTAAAAAAACAGAGACAGTTCTTCTCAAACCGCTTTGTCCGTAAATCCTGTTAATGGCAGATACAAGGTAGTCATTACACATCAGTAACAATCAATTAGGGTGCGTCAGCTAGGATTATTTTGATTACCAACTAATAATCTAACAACTGACGCACCCCCGCAAAAAACTGTGGGTTAAATTAATACTTTCCGTGCCAATTAAAAATCTCAAACCTGACGCACGCTACCACAAGAGTAAACATTGACCATCAAGTGAAACTTGAGAAAATGCTCAGTAACCAGGTGGGTGTTGCAAGCTACCAACCACTTTGTCAATCTCAGTCGCGATCGCCAACAACTCCATTTCGCACCACCGCTTACCAACAATTTGCATTCCAATCGGTAAACCATTTTGAGTTTGTCCAATAGGAATTACCACCGCAGGATGTCCACTAAGATTAGAAGGCATGGTGTAAGCCCCGTTGGCCACTGCATAAGGATAGGATCTGCCATCAATGTCAACGGCACTCCAAGCGGGACGGTGAGTAAACGCAGTGGTTGCCGCAACTGGATAAAGCCATACATCCCACGGTTCTAATGCCTCATCTATATGGGCAGTGAAGCGATCGCGCTGTGTGAGTGCCTCGAAATATCCTTTCAAACTTGGATTCAATATCTCAGGTAGGAATCTGCTGAAATCTCCCAATTTTCGGAGTTCCTTGTCGCCTTGGGTTGCGGTGCGGAAGATTAACTCTAAACTACGACGCACGTTATATCTATCCTGCGGTTGAGCATAGATAGTAAGGTACATTGACATCCGCCCATAGAGATTCAATATTTTGGAAAGGTCAAAGTCTTTGGGAAGCCAGCGTTCGGTTTGGACACCTGCGTGAGAGAGTGTCTGGACGATCGACTCCATAGCTGCTCGAATTTCCGAAGCAACCGGAACTTCTGCCCATTCAGCCGTCCAAGCGATTTTGAGATGCTGCAAAGGCTTGCCAGAGGGTCGATCGAGCGGCATCGGCGGGACATCGGGGCGTCGCAGATCCGCGCCTGCAATTAACGAAAAACAAAGCCGGATATCTTCGATCGATCGAGCAAAACACCCAACGGTCATCATTTGCCGAATAGATAGTGGCATTCCCGGCACTTCAGGAATCTGCCCTGCTGTAGAAATACGGCGATCTGTCGGCTTTAAACCATATATGCCGCAGAAATGAGCGGGTTGACGCACCGAACCCCCGAAATCGTTGCCCAAATCTAACGGTGAAAGTCCGGCGGCGACAGCCGCGGCACTTCCTCCAGAACTGCCCCCAGGTGTGTAGTCAAGATGCCAAGGATTATTCACCCGTGGAAACAGAGAATTTGTGCTTTGATAATCGGCTGCTAGTTCCGCCATGTTGGTTTTTCCCATGATGACAGCACCTGCTGCCCGCAATCTCGCAACAGCAGTTGCATCCTGTTGAGGCACATAATCTTTGAGGGGAATATAGCCTGCTGTGGTGCGGAGTCCGGCTGTTTCAAAAATGTCTTTAATCGTGATGGGAACCCCATGCAAAGCACCCCAGTTTTCTCCTCTGGTTAGGGCTTCATCCGCAAGTTTTGCTCTAGTACGGGCATTGTCTTCATCCAGCGTACAAATGGCGTTTAATTGCGAGTTGTGTTTGGCGATTTGAGTAAGGTAAGCGTCGAGAACTTCGACGGCAGAGACTTCGCGATCGCGAATCATTCGCGCTAGCTGATGGGCAGAGGCAAACGTCAGGCTACTCATAAGCAACAAACAGGTATTTCTCGATCGAGTCAATTATATTCACTTTTAGTTAATATCGTTAACTAATATCAAAGGGCTTTGTCCCTAAATCCTGTTAATTGCACAGACATGGTAGATAAGGGAGATAAGCAACATAAGGATTTTAAGGAATTTAAGCATTTTACAATTCCACACCAAAAATAAAAATATTTATTTTAAAAGACCGTATCTTCCCCGCACGAAAAATAAAACAATTCAATAATGATTACATAACTGAGGGAAAGAGCAAGTTCTGGTCGAATAAATCCGCCTATTAAAAGCTTAGTTCTCCTCAATAAAAAAATGTGTAAATTGGAGAATCAAAAAATGTCTGTATTACATCGCATCAAATCCGGTACATCTGTTTTATTAACATTAGGAACCGTTGCCGCAACCGCAGCGCCGATGCTAGCTCCCGCGCCTTCTTTTGCTCAGACAGCTTTTTCGGATGTTAATAATAACTACTGGGCAAAAGATTTTATTCAAGATTTGTCAGAAAGAGGCATTATCAAAGGATTTCCCGATGGCAGTTTTCGCCCGGATGCACCGGTAACGCGGGCTGAATTCGCGGCAATGATCCGTTCTGTGAAAAAGGCAAAAACCCGCGCTGCTGTAAGGTTTGCCGATGTTCCGTCTAATTTTTGGGCAAGCGGGGCGATCGCCGAAGCTTACGAAATGGGATGGATGTCTGGCTATCCCGGCAATGTTTTCAGGCCGACACAGCAGATTCCTCGCGTTCAAGTTGTAGTCGCTTTAAATAACGGCATGGGCTATGAGCCTAAGTGCGATTTTCAAGATGTTCTCAGCTACTATAATGATGCGGGTGAGATTCAAAGTTATGCTGTTAAAAGCGTTGCTGCTGCTACTGAAAAACAGTTGGTTGTCAGCTATCCCAGTCCTAAATCTCTCAAACCCAACAAGTCAGCAACGCGAGCTGAAGTAGCTGCTTTTATCTATCAAACATTAGTGAGTACCAATCAAGCAAGAGCAATTAATTCTCCTTACATTGCTAAGATTGATGTTAGCGAGTCGGTTGCTGTGCAAATTCCTAGGGGGGTGACTATCCCCATTGAGTACACAAAAGGCAAGATTTTGCTCGGCCCCAATGACAAGTCTCCGATTACGCTGACTGTAGCTTCGGATATCACGGGTAATAATGGCCAAGTGGTGATACCGGAAGGCTCGAAAATTAGCGGCGAATTGCGATCGACTGCTTCGGGCGTTCAGTTTGTGGCTCAAGAATTAAGTATACTCAACGGCAGCAGAGTGCCTCTCAATGCCACTTCGCAAGTGATTACTAGGAAAGAAACTGTTACCAAGGGCGTTAATGTTGGTAATCTGGTTAAGAATACGGCGTTGGGTGCAGCAGCAGCGGCGGCGATCGCAGGTGTTACGGGCGATCGGGCGATCGCGACTGAAGAGGTGCTCGGCGGTGCGGGAATTGGGACTTTGATCGGAGTATTTTTGGGTCGAGATAAAGTCGATTTGTATGCTGTTAATCCTGACACCGATTTAGATTTGCTTCTGAATTCCGATTTGGTAGTTGGTACTGCCAGCACAGACATTTGTAGCGCTCGATAGAGCCAATACTTGGAAATTTCCTCAAACCCCTCGCCTTGCAGGAGAGGGGCTTTAATTTGTGTATTTCACTTCCCTACAAGTGCATCTAATCAAATAATTAGCCAGGGATTTTTTTAGTGTGAATTTCTACGGACATCCCAAACTGTCTCGGGTAGACACTCCCGTCACGGGATTGACACCATCTGCTTTCTCGCACAGGATACTCACTTGATAAGCGTCGATAATCGCGTCAGTAAAATCAGCCCCGGAAATTGCAGCATCAAAAAACCGAGTTCGAGTCATGATTGCCTCGGAAAAATTAGCATTCGTCAAATTAGCGCCGTCGAATGTAACTCTATCTGCCAAAGCACCGGAGAGGTTAGCACCTGACAAGTTGGCATTCAGCAAAACTCCCTTAGTCAAAATTGCATTAGTTAAATCAGCACCTTGAAAATTTGTTCCCCGCATTTCAGCAGCGACAAATGTTCCCCCCGCTAAATCCGAGTTTGAAAAATCGCGATCGGACAAATTAATATTTGTGTAATTAATACTTGTTTTCGGCAGGGCAAATGCCGGAGTAGCACTCAGCAGCACCCACGCACAAGCCAACACTAAACTTAAAACCAGGCTCAGAACAATTCGGAAAACACTTTTCATGATGAGGGGAATGGGGAATTGGGCATAGTTGACTGTTGACTGTTACCTGTTGACGCTTAACTGCTGACTAATGACTAATGACTAATTAAAATCGCTTTACCCAATCTTCGCCGACGCGAAGCGTCAAGTCAGAATTGATTTCACCGGTAGAAGAGGCTTCAATTTTACCGCCGCCTAGCTCTTTTCGCAGTAAATTCGCTGCCTCTAAATCTCCTTGCTGAACAATAATTTGACTTTGACGCTGCTTCTCCGGCGAATCCTGCACTACAGATACATTAAAAAAGCCCTTTTTTGTGAGAAAGTCAGCAACATTTTTTGCGGTTGTCGCTTTGTTAGAAGCATTTTGGACAGCTATTTTGAGGTTTTTGGGCAAAACGGACTCGGTTGGGTTGCGAAATCGTCCTTGTGCAAAATCCGGCACGCCCGGGTTTAAATATTGTGTCATAATGCGATCGAGCCCCATCGCATCTACAATCCAATAACTCCTCAAATCGGCTTGTTCTGAACTAGAACTTCCCGGCAACATTACCATTTTAAAATTCTCTCGATCCAATTGCAAACCGAAATTTGCCAGCGTCAATATTTCCTCATAATTTAGGTTTGTATCCACATATTTTTGCATCAATCGCACAATTTGTGGCAAGCGCACCAATACTGATGGACTTGCGAGGCGATCGCGAATAGCTTGAATTAAAGATTGCTGCCGCTGAATGCGGCCGATATCTCCTAAACCGTCGTTGCGAAATCTAGCAAATTGTTCTGCTTGTTCTCCGTTGACAGTTTGCCATCCCTTAGCTAAGTTTATTTTTAACTTTTGGGCGGTATCTGTATAGGACATTGGTCGAGGTACAAATACCTCTACTCCGCCTAACAAATCCACTAATTCCCGAAACGCACTGCTGCTGACTCGCACGTATCGTTCAATTTTCGTATTGTTCAGCATACTGCTAACCAATCGCGTCGCCAAAGCAGCTCCTCCTCTAGCATTGGCTTCGCTAATTTTGCTGAAGCTAATTCCGGGAACTTCGACTTTAGTATCTCGTGGAACTGAAAGCAAACTAATAGATTTATCTCTAGGATCGAGGTGTAATAAGAGTATTGTATCGCTGCGACCGTTAAATATCTTAGGGCCATTGGCTGCAGCTTCCGGCACGCGGTCAATTCCCAATATCAAGATATTAACGGGCCGCGATAGGCGGTATCCAGAGCGGTTGGAGGATAGATAGTCAAAGCCAGTCGCCTCTAATACTCTATTGATAATTGGCGGTTCCACGGGAGCTAACAGGGCAGTAATTGCCCCCATAGTGGCCGAGATGGCGGCTGTGAAAACCAAGAAAAATAGCCCCACTATATACAGGAAGAATTTAGGCTTTTTTCGAGATGTTTTATCGACTCGTTCAACAAAGTTTCTTTTAAAAATTGACAAGTTTTTCATTGACTTGCTGTTGGTTATTGCAGTTTTTCAGCTTTGCAGTAAAACTTGGGCGGTGCTTCGGGAAAGTATTTGAACATAGCCGGACACAGCCAGCCTTCGAGATTTTTCGATTCCCACCGATACCAGTTACCGCCGTATTCTGCTTTCAACCACAGCATTTCTGCTTGATATCCGGGAAATGGATTGGCTGAAAATAAAAGTCGGAAACCTTGAGCGGCATTGGGAATGTCTGCGACAAGCGCGTTAATCATTTCGGGGACGCCCTGAACAAATGGTTCTCGGACAAGTCCGACTCGCTCGTCGTCAAAAACCCAGGTGTACTGTTCGCGATAGGGGTAAATTACCATCATGGCATTGGACATGGTATTCGCCTCTTTTCATTTCCTTATGTTTTGTTTGCAAAAATGCAAGTGTGGATACATTATATTCTGTTGCGCGGAAGTTGTGCGCTATCCGCTTTGACCAGCCTGTTTTAACTTAGGAATTTTTCCGGGTTATTTAAAAATTTTATTCGGTTTGGGTGGATGGGCGAAGTTGAGGGCGATGGGGTTTTAGAGCAATTTTTTTTGAGTATTTTTTGTGAGGTAAAAAGTAGCAAAATTAAATAGGAATAAAGGTGATTAATTGCAGGATTTTTCCTCTTATTTTGCTTATTTATATAACCCTTACTACGTTTATAGTAAGGAGGAATAGTCTGTCTTCTCCCAAACTATGAGAACCGACACCCTAACTACAAACTTATAACTGTTTGTAGCTGGGTGTGATGTTTCTTTTGGGGAAGCTCCAGCTCAAATTCTCGTCAGCTCAACCAGCGCCTTAGCTAAATATTGATACTGCGGCAAAGTATTGTATAACTGAGCCGAAATTCTCACCAACTGCTTACTAGCATTCGGCCAAGGAATCACCGGAACTTCTATTTTAAAAATCTCCCACAGCGCCTCTTGCAAAGGTGGAATTCCTCCCTTTGCAACCTCATCAGACTGGCCGTCTGCCAGAGGCACAACAGCCATCGAACCCACCATTTCATCAGGACAAGGCAGCGGCAAATCTAATTTGTCCGCCAATATTTTTCTCCCCGCCAATGCTAAAGCATGATTCTTTGCCCTCAATTCCGGCCAGCCGCCGCTCAACAAAGAACCCATAAAATCAATAGCTACAGGTACGCACAAATAGGGGCTAGGATCGACTGTCCCCATCCAGTCAAATTCTAATTGAAAGCGCGATTTATCAGCGCGCGGCGAGTTAGCACCGTGACTGATCGTAGTTGGGCGAATTGCATCTTGCTTGTCGCGCCGCACGTATAAAAAGCCCGCACCTTTGGGCGCACACAGCCATTTATGGCAATTTCCCGTATAGTAAGCCGCGCCAATTTCATCTAAATTCAGTGCTACCATTCCCGGCGCATGAGCTCCGTCTACCAATACATCCACGCCACGGTTAGCTAACGCGCCCACTAACTGTTTGATGGGAAAAATTAAACCTGTTTGGCTAACAACGTGGTCTAATAAAGCTAACTTTGTTTGCGGTGAAACGCACTTAATTATTGCTTCAATAATTTGGTCGGGTGATTCAATTGGAAAGGGGACTTCTGCTACTATTACTTTAGCGCCTGTACGCTCGGCTACAAAATTAAGTGTATTGCGGCAAGCGTTGTATTCCTGATTTGTAGTTAGCAATTCGTCGCCCGGAGAAAAACAGAGCGATCGCAAAACAGCATTTACTCCCGTCGTGGCATTCGGCACAAAAGCCAAGTCATCCTCAGCCGCACCGAGAAATGCTGCTAACTGATTTCTCGCATTATCCAACAAGGGTTCAAATTCCCGCAGAAGGAAGCGCAATGGTTCTCTTTCCAGTTGTTCTCGAAAAATGGTTTGCGCTTCGAGTACGGGAATGGGACAGGCCCCAAAAGAGCCGTGATTGAGGAAAGTTATATTGCGATCAAGCAACCAATATTGGTTAATCATTAGTAATTAGTAATTAGTAATTAGTCATTAGTCATTAGTCATTAGTCATTAGTCAACTGTCAACCGTTAACCATTTTACCTTTTAATTGCTCAAACTCTTCTAATGTATTGCAATTGGATAACATTACTGCTTCTGGTTCCCCTACAGGTAGAGGTATTGAGGAGATTTGATTTAACCACACTTGAAAGGAACGTCCCCCTTTGTCAATAAAACTTTGCAAGCTGGGCAGAGATTGTTGGCGGTAGAAGCCACACAAAGGCTCCCAGCGCGAATTTTGATAAGGCACAACTGCTAAAGTTGATGGGGAAAATTCTGTTAACTGACTTGCCCAATTCTGAATAATCTGGGCATCCAACAAAGGCAAATCGCAAGCTAACAGTAAAATCCACTCGGCGGCAATTTCTGTCAATCCCTGAGTCAATGCAACCAAGGGCCCGGAGCCCGGATTGTACTCTACCAGAAATTGGGATGTTTCGGTTAAGGTCGATCGATAGCGATCGGGCCAAGCAGTCAGAACATAAACTTCGGGGGTTACAACTGCGGCCACTTCCAACGCCCGCTGCAATAGGGATTTGCCCTCAATTTCCAGTAGAGCTTTATCCTTACCCATCCGCGAACTTTGACCGCCTGCAAGCACAATTACAGCAATTTTATGATTAGTCATTAGTCAGTAGTCAGTAGTCAGCAGTCAGTAGTCAGTAGTCATCGCAAGAATTACCTGTTTTGAACAGGCAAGATGCCTGTTCCACAATAATTATTGGAGATGTCTGGTAGTCAGTAGTCAGTAGTTAACAGTCAACAGTCAACTCAAAACACTAACGGCTTGGCTAACTTCCTCAAGTTTTTGCACCACTTGACCGCGACTTAATAAAGTTTCGGCCTCAATCAAACCCGAGTTTATATCCAAACAAACTCCGCTGCGCCACAGATAAAATCCGCCGTTCCAGATAGCGGACTGCATCAATTCCGAGGGTTTTCCCAGCAACACTTCCTGCATTTGTTTGAATAACTCTGGGGCTGATTCAAAGGCAGGATTTGTGTTGCTAAAACCGTAATCTCCGTGAGCTAAAAGCACTCGTTCAAACTCAGCGTCCGGCTTAGCAATGCCGATAATCGCAGTACGATCGCGCGGCAAATCGCAGCTTCCCTCCAATCCTTTGACTGTGGTATAATTTTTGATTCCCCGCAACTCAAAGGCTTTTTGAAACATACCTTCTGTGGGCGGGTGGACGTAGCCGGAGATGACGTTAACGTCGCCGGCACAGGGACACCACATCAACTCCATTGTCGAAAAAGGTGGCCGTTTACCAATTTCGCGGCGGTAGGGAACTAAAGCGGTGGCTTGAGGAAAATGCTTGGGAAGGTAAACAAAACCCAAACCTGTATTGTCAAAAACTTGCTGGACTTTTTCTAAACTGAGTTTTCCCCAATTCACTCCCAAACCACGCCAAATTTCAATCAGGGGAATGCCTTCTTTCGTTGGCATGGTATCCCCCCCGTGCATGAGAGTTGGGACGCCAGAGGCGGCTAAAATTAGGGCTGTTAAAGGGCTAATTGGAGCCGTGCGCGATCGCCCGTCGTAAGCAACGCCAAACACGGCGACGGTTGAGACGGAAAAACCTTTTTCTCGGTTTGGGGGGGCAAGCATAGGCCCCAATTCTTCATAAGCATCGAGCATTCCGGCTAATTCTTCGCCGGTGGGCCGTTTAATGCGGTGGGAAATCATAAAAGCTCCGATTTGAGCTGGTGTTGCTTCCCCCAGCAGCATCATCCGCGTGGCTGCTGCTGCTTCGGAGCGAGTTAAGTTTTCTCCTGTGTGTACTCCGCTGCCAATTTTTCGCAGCAGTTCTCTAAATGCGTCACTCATAACTTTTGAAGTTAGTAATGGGTAGTTGGTAGTTAGTAATTGGTAGTTAGTAATTGGTAATATTTGAATCCGTTTAAATTTAAACTTCCCAAAATTCAATTCAAAATTATCGAATTAACTCCCTGATTTTTCTAGCTTGATTAAATCAAATGGCGGCACAAATTCGCGTACCAGATTCCAGAAATGGGCGATCGGCGGAATTTGCATTCGATCGTGAGTTGTCACCAACACCACTTCGCGAGTCCAAGTGGGATCTGCTGCCAATTGACCGATCGTCGAAACCTTGGAATTTGACCGATCTTGGGCGATCGACCGAATAGCTAAAGTGCGATCGCCCTTCGCCTCCAGCAAAGCTGAATGCGGCAGCAAAGCAATCAACTCTCCCTGTCGCACCACACCCCGAAAAGCATCAAGAGTGTTGAGTTCCAAAACAGCATGAAGTTTAGCACCGATGCGTCCAAATTGTTCTTGCACCATCCGCTGCATTCCGTACCCGTCCTTAAACACCACTTGCGGGTAACAAATCAATTCCGGCCAAGGTACTCGTTCGTACTGAGCCAGGGGATGACCCGCCGCCATCAACACCTCGATCGGCTCATTGTAGAGCACCTCAACCAACATTTCCGGGGCTTGAGTAAAATGGCGGTTGTTCATCACCACCGCTATGTCCACCAAACCGTCTTTGAGGACTTTCAGAGCTCGATCGCTTCCGAGGGAAGTCACCCGCAACTGCACGTCTGGATAGTCGCGGCAAAACTTTTGCAGCACAGGCGGCAAATAAGCAGCGCAAACCGAGTGAATCGCAGCCACGCAAAGTTCCGGCTGCTTTCCCGCCCGTAAGTCTCCCAATTCTTCAGCAGCATTTTGCCAAGTCTGACAGATTTTGCGAGCGTGAGGTAGCAGGCATTCCCCTCCCACAGTCAGTTTCGCGTGGGCCGTGCGGTGAAACAGCGACAAACCCACTTCCGCTTCTAATCCCTGCACTTGGCGGCTAATAGTCGATTGGGTAACGCCACACTTCCGGGCCGCTTGCTGAAAGCTACCAGTTTCAGCAACTGAAAGAAATGCTTGAAGCTGCTCTAAGCGCATGGAGGTTTAATTCGAGATGGTTTCAGAAATTTGACTGGAAGATAATCTGTGACATTAACCGATTTAGTAGCAGAATTTAGTAGACTTTGATACAGGTACAGATTAGTTTTCATTCCGAGGCGAGAGGCGGGGATGGTTCGCTCCAAGTATGAATCTGCTCCGGCAGGATTTCTGAGCCTCGAAGTAGAGGTCGATTCTCCTATGTTGAAGGGATTTCTGAATCTGCAAAGTTATCAAAAAATAGATTCAATAAAGATGAATTTATCGAATATTGCCAGCTTCTAGCTAAACCGTGTCAATGAACGGCACTCTAGTAATCCCTTCATCCCGTGCGCTCAATTGCTTTGTTTTTCCGTAAGTTGTGAATTCAAAATATAGCATTGAATTTCGTACCTCCTGGGGAATTATAGTACCTCACTCTCCCTTAACCTCTCAATAAATTTACGAATATTTCAGGCAGGTTAAAGCCTGCTGTGAACTTTCCTCCCCGGACTAAAGTCACTCTTGTTTTATGTTTTTTTGTGTATAAACTAGAAATTAGCGGTTCAGCAACACAAGTGCAACTAGGATCGATCGCACAGGAAAGCCGAAATGCTGCCATTTATTAAGATTATGTCATTTAACCACAATTTTATTCCCCAAGATGGCTGTTGCCAGTGGCAACCCCAGTTGATGGGACTGCACGCGGTCAGCGATTTGTTAATTGCCTTGGCTTATTATTCAATTCCAGCAATTCTGACATACTATGCCCGGAAGCAGCGGGACGTGCCTTTGAGCAAGGGGTTTCTGCTATTGGGAGCCTGGTTTTTCTGCGGCGGGACAACTCACTTGATGCAAGTTTGGATGCTGGTGCATCCCAGCTACTGGCTGTCAAGTTCGATCGCCGCCGTTACCGCTATCATCTGTTTGTGGGCTGTAGCGTCCCTGATACCCTGGGTTCCTCAAGTGTTGGCTTTGGCTGGGGCGGCCTCTTTACCAGCAAATACGGCGCTGGAAACTGAAAAGGTCGATCAACTGCAAGCCAACTCTGCTATTACAAATTCCGTCCCCTCCCTCACAACCGAACTCCAGCAAATTAACCAGCAATTGCTTGCAGAAATAACACAGCGCGAGCGAGTCGAGGACCTCCTGCTTGACACTGTAGACAAGTTGCAAGAAAGCGAAGAACGCTTCCGCGTTTTTCAGGAATTATCTCTAGACGGATTTAACGTATTCCGCAGCATCCGCGACGAATCCACAATTGTGGATTTTGAATGGGAATACGTCAATCCCGCAGCGGCAAAAATGCAACACCGTACCCCTGAAGAATTAACGGGCAAGCGATTGCTGCAAGTGCTGCCTGGTCATAAAGATAACAATTTGTTCGACCGTTACGTGCAAGTTGTAGAAACAGGAATTCCCCTCGATACCGAGATTTATTACAACAACGAAGGCATTGTCGCCTGGTTTCGGATTATGACCGTTAAATTGGGCGACGGCATTGCTATTTCTTTTAGCGATATTACTGGGCGTAAGCAAGTAGAAGCATCCCTGCGCGAGGCGCTACAAAAACTCACTTCTCATTTTGAAAATACGCCCCTAGCGGTGATTGAGTGGGATGAAAATTTTCGTCTCAGCGGGTGGTCGCCGGCTGCACAGAAGATTTTCGGGTGGGAAAAAATAGAAGTTTTAGGCAAGCATTTTAGCGAATGGAACTTTATTTCTAAGGGCGATTTGGAAGAGGTAGAATCGGCAATTTATAGTTTAAAAAAACCCGAAAATCGCTGCAATGTAGTTCGCAACAGCAATTATAATAAGTGGGGTTCGTTGGTACACTGCGAATGGTACAATTCGGCTTTTTACAGCGATTCGGGACAGTTGGTATCGGTGCTGTCTCTGGTTTTGGACGTGACGGAACGTTTTAAATTTCTGGAAGTGCTGCGACAGTCTGAAGAGCGGTTTCGGATTGCTGCAGAAAGTGCCAGCGATTTGATTTACGAATGGGATATCGAAACCGGGATCGTGCTGTGGTTCGGTCACGTAGACGAACATTTGGAGTACGCAAAAGGCGGATTTCCGAGGACAAGAGCAGCTTGGAACAGTATCTTGCACCCGATCGACCGCGATCGAGTTTTGGCCGCAGTCGATCAGTATTTGAGTGCGCCAGACAGTTCTGCCGCCCCATTTTTTCAGGAATACCGCGTTCAGTGCCAGCGGGGCCGCTTGCTCCACTGGATCGATCGGGGCAAAGCAGTGCTTGACAAACAAGGCAATCCCTACAAATGGATCGGCGTGATTAGCGACATCACCGCTCGCAAAGAGGCCGAAGAACAGCGGAATTGGGCATTGGCGCGGGAACAGGCCGCCCGTCGCCAAGCCGAAGCCAGCGAACAGTTGTACCGCGTCCTCGCTGAAGCCATCCCACAAATAGTTTGGACTGCCAAAGCCGACGGCTGGCTCGACTACTACAACCAGCGCTGGTTTGAATATACTGGCTTGACCCTGGAGGAAACTCAAGGCTGGGGGTGGCAGCTAGCCCTGCATCCAGATGACGTGGAAAATTCCGTAGAAAGCTGGAAGACCTCGGTGGAGACAGGGAAGACTTACGAGGTGGAATACCGTTTTAAACGGGCATCTGACGGATCTTATCGCTGGCATCTGGGCAGGGCATTGCCCGTGCGGGACGCTGACGGGAAAATTCTCAAATGGTTCGGGACTTGTACTGATATTGACGATCGCCAGCGATCGGCCCAAACAGCCTATTTTAACGCTCAAGCTTTGGCTTTGCTGTCGTCGGCTTCCCTGGATTACGAGAAGGCGCTGCAAGGTTTGGCAGATTTAACAGTACCGGAGCTGGGGGATTGGTGCTGTGTGCATTTGCTTGATGCCGACGGCTCGATCCGCTTGCAAGCAGTTGCTCACTCAGATCCGAGCAAAGTCGCTCTGCTGCGGCAAATCGATCGGCGTATGCCACTAGACCCCCAGGGAAGGCACGGAGTAGCAAAGGTGCTGCGGACTGGTGAGTCGAAGCTCTACCCAGAAATACCGGAATGGGTGATCGAAGCGGTTGTGCCGGACAAGGAACTGCAGTTGGTGCTGCGATCCCAATCCCAAGTGCTGTCGGCAATCTGCGTGCCGCTGATCGCTCGCGGGCGGACGCTGGGAGCGATTTCGTTGCTGTGCGGGGAGTCGGGCCGCCGCTGCGGGCAGGAGGATTTGGTTTTGCTGGAGGATTTGGCGCGGGATGCCGCGGTGGCGATCGACAATGCGCGGCTTTACCGGGAAGCAGCGGAGGCTAACCGGATTAAAGACCAGTTCTTGGGAACGCTTTCTCACGAGTTGCGGACGCCTCTGAACGCCATTTTGGGCTGGGCGCAGATGCTGCGGCAGCGCCAGATGAGTGCCGAAAAAACGGCTGTCGGTTTGGAGACTATTGAGCGAAACGCGCGGTTGCAGACTCAGATGATTGAGGATTTGCTCGACGTTTCCCGGATTGTGAGCGGCAAAGTCTGTTTGAAGCTGTTCCCGGTGGATTTGGTGCGGATTGTAGAAACGGCGGTGAAGGCGCTGAGCCTTGATGCTGAAGCTAGGGGAATTGAATTGGTGAGTTTTTGTGCAGAAGGGGTGAGCTTGGTGAGGGGCGATGCTACTCGTTTGCAGCAGGTGGTATGGAATTTGCTCTCGAATGCTATTAAGTTTACGCCGCCATCGGGTCGCGTGGAAATCACGCTCTCGGAGGAGGGGGAACCGGGAGCAGCGGGTGGCGCTATGTTGTCTGGGCCGTCTCCGGTTCACTCTGTTTTGATCGTTGTCAGCGATACGGGAATTGGCATCAGCAAGGAGTTTTTGCCCTTTGTGTTCGATCGCTTCCGCCAAGCTGACAGCACTTCTACGCGCAATTACGGCGGGCTGGGACTGGGATTGGCGATCGTCCGCCATCTCGTGGAACTCCACGGCGGCAGTGTCTGGGCCGAAAGTCCTGGGGAAGGACTCGGCTCGACTTTCGGAGTGCGGCTCCCAATTTAGTCAGTTGTCAGTTAACAGTTAACTATTGTTATTGGTTACTGGTTATTCGTTACTTTATTGATACCAGGACTCTGCTATTGAGCGTAAGATTCATTGGTAAACTAGTAATGGCTGTGCGGTTCGTTTTTAGGACTTACTCCATTCACGACTAAGCCCAGAACGTGCTGGCTTGATTTCTTCAATAGCTCCTTCGCAAAAGCCACAGTACCAGAATTAAGAACTCCAGGCCGCACAACCAATAAAATCCCATCTGCTTTATTCCCGAGAATCAGAGCCTCAGCAGCAACATTCAGAGCAGGAGCATCAATAATCACTGCATCATAAGTAGCCGAAAATTGCTTAATCAATAAAGTGAGTCGCTATAATCAGCTTCGGCTTATTGAAGTTTTCTTTCTAGTTCCCGCTTTTCCTTCTCTAGCTTCGGCAAAACTTTTACCCGCTGCTTGTAGCCAGCTAGAGCATTTGATAGAATAGTAACTCGCTCAGCCAAACCCTGGCGTTCTACATCTACCTTGATAAATTATTCGATCAGTTTTTGTTTCACGTCTCCTATCTGTAAACTTTGATTTGGCAACGGCTGTTGACCACCTAAAACTTGTTGTATTTGTTGGTAGAGTAAATTTTTTATGGTAGCTTTTTTAGTTTCTAACCTAGTTATTATAGGAGAGTCTTCTAAAAAGGACTTAAGCTATAGCAATCCTAAATCATTATCAAGACTATGATACAATTATATGCAATACTCGATCGTGAATAAAAAGATGAATAACTTACAACTGCAAGAAAAAGATATGGAAAAAGAAATAGCCCAATTAGAAGATTTCATTAAAAGCGATATCGATGCAAGAGAACTCAAACGAGCAATAGCTGTAAGGATGGCGCTTTCAGGTAATATCTACCATGAAATCAGCAAAATATTAGGTGTAAGTAAATTTTTTATTGGTTATTGGAAAAAACAATTTAAAACCCAAGGCATCGCCGGAATCAAACTAGGACATAAAGGGTCAAAAGGGTATTTAACAGCTCGACAAAATACGGAAGTAATCGAGTGGTTAAAGAATAAAGAATATTGGAATTTAGATGAGTTGGTTACTTATTTAGCTCAAGAGTTTGGTGTGATGTATAAATCAAAACAGAGTTATTATGAACTTTTCGACCGGGCGAAAATAAGTTGGAAAAAAACTCAAAAAGCTAATCCTAAATTTGATAAAGAACTGGTAAAAAAAAAGACGGAAGAGATTAACGATATTTTATTTAAAAACAAGGCTGGTATAGAGTCTGGGGAAATAATAGTATTGTTTTTAGATGAATGTCATCTACTTCATGGTGATCTAACTGGTTATGTTTGGGGTCAATCTAAAATCAGAATTGAAGTCCCAATTACCAATGAAAAAGATAGACAAACTTATTTTGGCGCCCTCAATTATCAAAGCAAAGAATTCCATATTCAGAGCCATCCATCTGGTGATGGAGAATCCACAGTTAAATTCATAAAATACTTACAAAATAAATATCAAAATCGCAAGATAATCTTGATTTGGGATGGAGCTAGTTATCATAAATATGGAGAATTTAGAGACTTTTTATTAGAACTAAATGGTGACAAAGAACCTGAGAATTGGTCAATTACTTGTATGTTATTTGCTCCCAATGCTCCCCAACAGAATCCCGTTGAAGATATTTGGCTACAAGCTAAAAACTTTTTAAGAAAGTATTGGTATTTATGTAGATCTTTTAAGATTGTCAAGTTTTTGTTTGAGTTTTTTACTAACGAACATAAATTTGATTTCCCCAAAATACGTCAATATACTTACACAGAGAAAATAATTTAGGATTGCTCTAGATAGAGAAAATCATTTAGGATTGCTATATGAGCCCGGGGTTAAATCCCCTGGCTTCTCTGATTGCTCAATTTATAAGACACTAAAACGACACAAAAAAAAATATAATTATTTAGTGGGATTGCGGGTCAAAATTTTAAACATTCAGCCTAAAGAACTCCTCAAGTCAAACTTTTTTCCTGCCTATCCATCTCCCAACTAAAGATAAAATGAACAAACAAATCCTCCTCTCAACACCTCACATGGGTTCCCTCGAACAGGAGAATGAACAAACAAATCCTCCTCTCAACACCTCACATGGGTTCCCTCGAACAGGAGTTCGTCAAAGAAGCCTTTGATACCAACTGGATCGCCCCGGTCGGCCCCCATGTGGATGCTTTCGAGCAATAATTCTGCCAAGTAGTTGGCGCTAAACACGCAGCGGCTGTTAGTTCCGGTACCGCAGCTTTGCATTTGGCTTTACAATTAATTGGTGTCGGTTCAGGAGATGAGGTTTTTTGCTCGACTCTAACTTTTATTGCGACTGCGACGCCGATTACTTATCTTGGCGCAAAACCTGTTTTTATCGATAGCGATCGCACTTCTTGGAATCTCAACCCCGATTTGTTCCGAGAAGCACTTGAGAAACGAGCAAAAATTGGTAAATTACCCAAAGCTGTTGTAATCGTACACCTCTACGGTCAAAGTTGCGATCTCGACCCAATTCTAGAAGCTTCCAATGCTTATGAAATTCCGCTAATAGAAGATGCAGCAGAATCTCTAGGGGCTAGCTATAAAAATCGCTCGCCTGGAAGTTTTGGTAAAATCGGCATTTTCTCCTTCAACGGCAATAAAATTATCACCACTTCCGGCGGCGGAATGTTAGTTTCCGATGACCAAAAACTGGTAGAAAAAGCTCGTTTTTTGGCAACACAAGCCCGTGACCCCGCTCCTCATTACCAACATTCAGAAATTGGCTATAATTATCGTCTCAGCAATGTTTTGGCGGGAATTGGTCGCGGTCAATTACGGGTGTTGGAGGAGCGAGTTCAAGCTAGACGACACAATTTTGAAGTTTACCAACAAGCTTTAGGAAACTTGCCGGGGATCGAATTTATGCCGGAAGCTGATTTTGGAAAATCTACTCGCTGGCTGACTTGTTTAACAATCGATCCGGCCGCTTTCGGTGCAGATAGAGAACAAGTTCGTTTAGCACTTGCTCAAGAGAAAATAGAAGCGCGTCCGGTTTGGAAACCTTTACACTTACAACCAGTATTTGCCGATTGCGAGTGTATTGAAGGTGCGGTGGCCCAAGAGTTATTTGAGTACGGGCTTTGTTTGCCTTCTGGCTCTAATTTAACTGATGAAGATTTAGAGCGGGTGACAAGTGCGATCGCCCAAATTCACAAAGAAAATCGATGATATAGCCGAAGGAAGTTCGGCTACGGATTTTGTAACGGATGTAACGGAGGCAGGAAGAAGAAAGATGCGATCGCTATTATATCCCCGACTTCTTCAAGAAGTTGGGGATTTGGGTATTCTGTCTTTTGATTAATTTTCCTACCATTCCTTTAATGCGATCGCAATTCCCTGTTTTAATTTTGGCTCAAGACTCTCTTGCTTAACTAAACTTTCTAATTGCCGCCTCCCCTCGGCAGCACCTAGCCGTTTGAGCGCTGCCATGCAGTGCAGCCTGACGCTAGTGTCGGCGTCTGCTAACATTTCAATCAGGACATCTAGCGCTCTCATATCCCCTAATTGCCCTAACCCTAAAGCTAAAGATTGTTTGATTTCCACAGACTCCACGGCGGGATGAGCGGTTTTTAGCAAATCGATCGTAATTTCAGCAGCTTTGGCTTTTAATTCCGGCTTTTCTACTCGCCCTAAAACAGTGACAATCTCTTGACAAACAAGAGAGTTTGTGTTATTAAATTCGGCGATTAAGGTTTGCTGCAAATATTCTAAAGCGACTGCAGTTTCGCTCCAGCTTAGGGCGCGCACAGCTTCGATTTGCAATTCAAGCGGAGTTATGGGCGATCGCAGCAATTCAAATAAAGCAGCCGCTGCTGCATCGGTTTTCACTCGCCCGATCGCGATCACCGCCAGCTTGCAAACTTCTAATCGGATGTCCGAAAGCAAAGGTTTGAGCAAGTTAACTAAATCTAATTCTGCGTCTAAATAGGCGCGCACCCCGAGAGCTCGCACGGCTTCTTTTCTGACTGCTGTCGCCGGATCTTTGAGTGCTGCTACCAGTACCGGCGGGATACGGGAGTCGTGAAAGCTGCTCAGGGCCTCGATTGCGTGCGCCCGCACCGCAACTTGAGAGTCTCCGACTACGCTCAAAAGCGGTGCGATGGTTTCGGTGCGCCGAATTTGGGCGAGTGCTGCTGTTGCAAACTGTCGCGAGTCTTCTTGGAGTAGGAGAGTTGCGAGGGATTCTATGGCCCGAGGGCCGAAATTCCCTAGGGTTTCGGCGGCGATTTGGCTCAATTCTTCGTCGGAATTTTTGACCAATTCTACTAAAGCTTGAATCACTTCCGGGCGATCGAACTTTCCGAGGATGCGGGCGGCGAACCACCGCTGTTCCGTGTCTGCCTCTTCGTCTTCCAGAATCGAAATTAAAGGTGCGATCGCGCCATTTCCCAGATTGGGCAATACTTTAGCAATTTCCCAGCGGTCTTGAAAATCACCCCATTCCAAGGCTTCTATTGCTAAACTGACAGCTTGCTCTAAAATGTGTTGTTCCTGCGGCTTGCCCCCCTTGGCTGTCACTTGCTGCAAGCATTCGACTAACAAGGGCCAGTTTTTGCGATCGGCAGCGACTTGCGCTTGTTCTAAAAAATTAGACATAATTTTAGTTTGGCTTCGATCTAAAAGCGAGATTGTTTGCTGCTAGCCCAGACCGGAGGTACTTTTTAGGAATCTTTTGCTACAATTATCCATTTTTTGACATTTTTGTCAATCCATCATAACCAGTAAAATCGAACTAAAGCATTAATTTCATGCAGTTAAGCCATCAAGCTATACTTTTTGTAGTTAAAAATACTCCATATTCCCAATTAAAAATTAACAAATGAAGAAAGCTCTACTTTTAGTAAACCAGCACTCCCGAAAAGGGCAAAAGCTATTATCTCAAGCCACTGTCGGATTAGAAGCACTGGGTTTTGAGTTAATTGTAGAATCTACCGACCACGCCCGCGAACTTCCCGAAACAATTCGGCGCTACCAAAATCAAGTCGAATTAGTAATAATCGGCGGCGGCGACGGCACTCTCAACGCCGCCATAGAAGGTTTGATAGACACCAAGTTACCCTTGGGTATTTTGCCCATGGGAACTGCTAACGACCTCGCTCGCACTCTGAAAATTCCTACAGATTTATCCGCAGCTTGTCAAGTAATTGCCAGCGGTAAAGTTCGGCTAATAGACTTAGGTTGGGTGAACGGTCAGCATTTTTTTAATGTGGCGAGTTTGGGATTGAGCGTGCAAATTACCCAGCGGCTGACTAAAAACGTCAAGCAGCGCTGGGGAGTTTTAGCTTATGCTTTTACTGCTTTGCAGACAATTTTGTCAGCGCGACCGTTTCGAGCAGAAATTAAGGTAAAAAACCAATCTTTTAATGTTAAAACTATTCAAATAGCCATTGGCAACGGTCGCTATTACGGCGGCGGGATGACAGTGGCCGAGGATGCCACCATCGACGACAAGCGACTAGATTTGTACAGTTTGGAAACAAAAAACTGGTGGGAAATCATTGGTTTACTGCCGGCTATGAAGCAAGGCAATCATACCAGTCGGCCTAACGTTCGCACATTGCAAGCTCAAGAATTTGAGGTTAATACTAGCAAACGTCGTCCGATTAATACCGACGGTGAAATCACAACTTACACCCCTGCAAAATTCCGAGTAATTCCTCAAGCTTTAGCAGTTATAGCTCCTTCATAAATATATCAGTTAACTTCCAGGCTGGAGCCTGGGAACCCATATCTAGAGGCTCTGCCTCGCTGCCGAAAATGGAGGCTCTTCCTCGGAATCTGCGTTACCAGGCTGGAGCCTGGTAACGAGTAATTTTCTTGTGTAACAAGCCGGAGAGCCTGTTCACTTAATAATCGCCTCCAGCGCCATATTGCCACGCTTCAACTAATCGGTGAAAATAGTATTGCTGCTCCAGCTCTAATGTTTTTAACTGGTTTCCAGGCTCCAGCCTGGGAACCCATATCTAGAGGCTCTGCCTCGCTGTCGAAAATGGAGGCTCTTCCTCGGGATCTGCGTTACCAGGCTGGAGCCTGGTAACGAGTAATTTTCTTGTGCAACAGGCCGGATAGTCTGTTCACTTAATAATCACCTCCAGCGCCATATTGCCACGCTTCAACTAATCGGTGAAAATAGTATTGCTGCTCCGGCTCTAACGTTTTTACCTGCCGTTCTACGGCTTTCCCCAAAGGCTGCAATCCCGTATAAATTCCTAAATTCACATAATGAACCATCCAATCGAGCAAATTAGCTATTCCAACCTGCGGGATAATTTTCATAACTAATCCGGGATGGTTAATTGCTGTTTTAAACAGGGTTTTGGACAAAGCCGGAAACAGCACGATATCTTGAAGAAACGGTTTGAGTACCGGTTCTCCCAACTCTTCCATTACCTGAAATACGGCAGCCAAAAGTTGATTAATTTGATTGGGGTCTATTTTTTGATTCATCGCAGCACTCATCGAACGCTGAAACAACCAGGTAACTGATAGATTCGGCTGGTAGGGTTGCAAAAGTGCCAGGGAATTTTTGCTGAGACTATCGCTTGTCAAAGCTTCCTCAATTCCTAGAGTCAAGCGTTTGAGGTGGCGTACCATTGCGCCGAAACCGCCAAAGCTGAGGGGAGATTGGCTACCGCTGCTGTCTCCGACTGGGAGTATGCGATCCCAAGGCGTTTTTAGAGGACTTTGGCGATAGCAGGGGAAGAATCCGTAGAGTGCTCTTTGGAATTTTAACTGTTCGAGTTCGACGTTTTGATATTGGGGAAGCAAGCGCAAATACTCTTCAAATAATGTTTCTAAACTGAATCTTTCTGTGTCGGCATCTATGTAGGTAAATAAGTAGGTGGTGCGGCCGTCTCTGGCTGGAAATGCTTCCCAAAAATATTGGCACTGATTTTGCATCGGGGTGAAGGATGCAAATAAGTCGCCCGTGTCGTTTTTGGGAAATCCTTGAGCGCAAGTGCCGACTACTAAGCATACCGCGTCGGGTTTTTTGCCTTGTCTAGCTTGGCGGACAATGGGTGAAAAATGTCCCATTGCGTCTAAGAATAATCGGCTTTTAAATAAATTTTTACCAAGTTGTAAATCGGTATTTTCAGATTCTACAAGGACTCCATCTGGGTGAATTGTGGCAATTTTAAATGGGGTATTTTCAAATATTTTTCCTCCAGCTTGGAGGAATCGCTGTTTGAGGGTTTCGAGGAGGTAAACTGGATCTATTCCGATGTTTAGTACGCCCGAAATCCAAATGTCTGGGGTGTTGGCAAAGCTGATGCGGGCTGGGTTGTATTCGGTGGCTATGGCTTTTTCTATCTCTTCAACAGATAGCAGATTTAGTTCTAAGAATGCGTCTAATTCTTTGCGAGAAATGTTCCATTCTTGATCGCGGCCTCGCAGAGTGCCACGTTCGAGCAAGGCTACTCGCCAACCCCGCACGGCTAAGGCTGTACCGATTAATATTCCTAGGGTTCCGCCGCCGATAACTATGTCGAAGTCGAGGGTTTCCAGGGGTTGTTGGCTGTGTTTGACTGCTTGGGGTGCTGGTGCGGTGTTTTGTTTGAGGTTTTCCCAGAGTCGATCGACTTTTCTCAGGCCTCCGAGGGCGTCTCCTGGCAGTTGGGAGAGGATTTGTTCGGTGAGGGACATCGGGTTTTAGGATTGAAGAGTGGTGGATTTTTTATAATTTAGCTTAGATTAACATTTGCGACAGTTTCAGGGCTGACGCATGAGGGTTATAAACCCGCTTTCTACGAATTTTGCGACGAGGAACCAGAAGTATACGAAGAAACGAGGTTTTTGAGGTCGCGAGTGCGTAAGCCAACTAAGTTTTTATAATCATACAGAGAAACCCGGTTTCTGAAAAAAAACCGGGTTTCTACCCCTCGTTGGTAAGTCTAAGGATTATGTTTAATCAGCCGTGCTTAATTCTTCAACTCGCAGCCGATCGCACAAAATTCGCTCGCACACTATAGCACCCGTATCCGCACTCCTGCAAACTTCTAACTGAGCTTCCGGCAGTGCTTCAAACAAAAAACGTTCCCCCGGAAACACCGTCCTCTCAAAATACCAATTAGGAATATTTGTAATGCGAGCGATTTGCACTTTGCTAGTATTATTAAGATACCAACACAAAATGCGCGTATGACCTTCGGAAATTACCTGATTTAGTGTCAAATTCATCTTTTTAACTTGTGTGTGCAATTGTGCGAGCGATCGGCGAAGGGCCTAAGCTTAGTATAGCAGCTTCCCAGTTAAAACACAATTTTTTATACATTTTTTTTACCATTTTTTTTACATCGTTTGGGTTAATTAATAAATTTCACGGGGGAAACATCAGCGCCTTCCCCCTATTCCCAAGAAGGTGCAAAAGCCGGCATTGCTAAAGTGCAAGATTTCCATCCTCCTCTAACAGGTGCGTTCAACAATTGACAGTGACCGACTGAACCTCTTGCCTGTTGGTAGTGACCGCAAAAATTACACTTGGAAGCCGGATTGCAAGCGCGCTCGCTAATCACAAGGCACGGCTGGTTTTGGGTTTGGTTGCGCTCGATAGTTAAAGTGTTCATTAAATTACTTTTTAAATGTTCAGTATTAAGTATGGCGGCTGGAGTGCAGTCGTTGCGTCTATCTCAAGGCTTACTTCGCCTTTAAGATTTGTTTAGGGATCAATAGAAAATATATTATTTTGGAGATAATCAAGCTAGGGAGCAATTGAATTTCCTTCCCATCGCATTGGCGGCCCCAGCTTTAGTGTCGATCGCGCTTGCTGGGGATATACTTCCTCAGACAGAGTTAATTATCCTCGCCTAACTTGCTGAACAAATCGGCTAAAATTGTATTAGAAAATAAAAAACCTTCGGGATCGCTCAACCTCAAATGGCCCGAAAGTGGCAGTTTCGCGCCCTCGCCTAAAGTTGCGTGAAGCGGAGCTATCCCGTAGGGAATCGCCCCATCCGCAGTTATAATTTCCACCCATCCTTGCCGCCAGTAGGGCTGCAAACAACGCCAAATTTTATCAACCGTTTCCTGAGTAAACTTTTGAGTCAGCGCCGACAGGCTAACTCCTTCTGCTAGACGCAAACCTAGCATCAGCGTTTCTAACAAAACGTCATTTTCTGAGACTTGAAAATTTGGCTCAATTGCTGGGTAAATATCGGGCTGGGTTTCCCCCCCAATTTGAGGAGTAGCTGGGGAATTGAGGCCAGACATCGATCGCACCCACTGATAATATTCTTGAGTTTTGCGAGGCCTTGTCAACCTCCGGCCTTCCACGTAACTCGCCGCCCCCATTCCCAAGCCGTAATAAGGCCGATTTTCCCAATAAACGCGGTTGTGGCGGCACTGATAGCCATCGCGAGCGTAATTAGAAATTTCGTAATGTTCGTAGCCAGCACCGGTCAGAATTTCCCGCGCTAAACGGTACATTCCAGCAGCGGTTTCATCTGCTGGTAGCGGCTGCGCGCCGGCTTCAAAGTAGCGCCCGAAAGCAGTTCCCTGCTCAACAATTAAGTCGTAACTCGACAGATGAGTCGGGCTAATTTCCACCGCCGATTTTAGGGAAGCTTCCCAGTTTTCTAAAGTTTGGTGAGGCAGTCCCGAAATCAGGTCTAAACTGAAATTGACAATACCAGCCGATCGCACTATTTCCACTGCTTCAAAAATATCAGCGACTGAGTGCGATCGCCCGCAAGCTTGCAGCAAATCATCCTGAAAAGCCTGCACTCCCAAACTAACTCTATTTACTCCCGCCGCTGCATATCCCCGCAACTGTTCTAAAGTAAACGTACCCGGGTCTATTTCTATAGAAATTTCCGCCCCAGCAGCAATCCCAAATTTGCCGTCGAGAGTCTCTAAAATATTGCTCAACTGACTCACAGAAAGCAGCGAAGGTGTGCCTCCACCAAAAAAAACTGTTTTCAGAGATGCGCCTAAATTTTTAGTTTCTTGAATTTCTTGACACAGTACGGCAACATATTGCACAATTGTGCCGGAATTCTCGCCATTTTTGCGATCGCCCACCACAAAAACCGGAAAATCGCAGTAGTAACAGCGGCGGCGACAAAAAGGTATGTGCAGGTAAGCCGAAGTGGGAATGCTGGGATTTGTCGCTTGCACACTTTTTTTTAATTTAAATGTTAAATAATCTGTGGTAGGGTTCATTACATTTCAAGCCAAAAGGGCAACTTCAAATCTAAAGTTTTAATTAAACCATCATGAATAATTATGTATATTATGACATTTGCTTACCAAAAAAGCGCTGCGAACGATCGGCTCTTGTAATTTAACCTCGTACCAGTTTCGCTGCGTCACAATTCCCGAACAGCCCGCAGGGCGGTTTATTCGCACCTCGTGCCTGCTTTCGCCCCGGCGTGGTAAACGCCGATATGCTCGATCGCACATCCCTCAGAGGGTACAACCCCGAAATATAAGTTTATGAGAATCCTTGAGTAGATATAGCGAGATCCGACCAAAGCATGAAAACAAGTATCAGCACTGGAAAGATATAATAGGAATAAATTCATTAACCTAGAACTAATGCTAGACGCAATCATAATAATCTCATTCATAATCGCAGGCGGAGGTATCGGCTATTACGGAGTCGAACTCCTGCCGAGCAATCTGCTGCTGCAAGTTACAAATATACAAGGCTTAAGTTCTGTACTAGGTTCCTTTGGAGCATTAATCGGCTTCGTGATGGGATTAGTGGCTCAAACAACCTACCGCCGGCTGGAAAAACAAGTTCGCGATATGCCAGTGGAGATGTTACTGACGCGGGCGATCGGCTTAATCATCGGACTGCTAGTAGCAAACTTAATGCTGGCTCCGCTATTCCTGCTGCCAATACCCCGCGAGTTCGGCTTCATCAAACCTTTAGTCGCAGTCTTGGGTAGCGTCATGTTCGGCTTCACAGGCGTCAGTTTGACAGACACCCACGGCCGCGCTTTCTTGCGACTGATAAACCCCAAAAGCTTTGACACGGTGTTGCTAACCGAAGGTACTTTCAAACCAGCAACTGCCAAAGTTGTCGATACTAGCTGCATTATTGACGGCAGAATTGAAAACTTGCTAGAAACAGGTTTCCTCGAAGGTCAAATTATCGTGCCGCAATTCGTGCTCCAAGAACTGCAACTGGTAGCTGATTCCGCCAACGATCAAAAGCGAGTGCGCGGACGCCGCGGCTTAGATGTACTCAACCGTATCAAAGAAACATATCCAGAACGGATTCAAATTCACTCGGCTGACTACGAAGATATTGCCACAGTCGATGCGAAATTAGTCCGCTTCGCTTTGGATATCGACGGTATTTTGCTCACCAACGATTACAACTTATCGAAAGTAGCAACCGTCCAAAAACTGCCGGTTTTGAATATCAACGATTTGACTCATGCGGTGCGCCCGACTTATTTGCCGGGAGATACGATCGAACTAAAAATCCGCAAAGAAGGCAAAGAACCCTCTCAGGGAATCGGTTACTTGGATGACGGCACAATGGTTGTCGTGGAAGCAGGAAGCAGCTATGTCGGCGGCGAAGCCCGAGTTGTAGTCACCAGCGCCCTGCAAACAAGCGCCGGCCGCATGATATTCGCCCGTCCTCAAGAATCCGTTATTGTTTGAAACTGAGTAACAATGGCCAGGGCAATCAGAATCAAATATTGCGATCGTTGTTCCCAATCTGCCCCGACTCTCTACCGCGCCCGGTATGACGAGTCGGGGCAGTGGTTTTTTTGTGTCTTAAATGTTGGGTGTGATCGCCATTTAAAAAATATCGCCTTTCAGGTGGTAGGTGAGGTATAGAAAAAGGCTCTTCAATCCTTAAATTGAGAGAATCAGGTGCAGCTCATGAGGTGCGATCGTCGCTATAATTGTTCAGAGGCAGGGGAAGAATAGATGTTAAATAGTGATGAGTGGGTCAGCTCAAACAGCCGCATTTCTGATGATATATGCCAATTTAGGTAGCTCAAAAGCTTGTGTAATTCGATCGAGAATATAGTGGTAAAAATTCACTTTTTTTTGCGACAAGTATCAACTAAATAAAAAAACACTTCCCACGCACAGGTTCCTTCTGCGGTCAGGGTAAACGCATCTAAATTCATTTGACAAAAACGTGTATTTGTGCATTACTAAATAACTAAAAAAACCTTATTAATTTTAACCCGACTTGAGCAGATTAAATCACAACCTTAAGATTTTCTGAACTTCTTAAAGCCGGCTAATTTTCCTTCTTAGATTCCTATTATATTTCGAGTATTAACTGGCAGAGTTTAAAATTTTCACTAAATAATTATTGTCCATTGCTGCTCGATACCGTTTCATTTTTAGACTTAGTTTTGAAGTTTTTTCTGGTTTCAGTAAGTTTATAGCACTCGCGACGTAGAAGTGCAAAATTTTCGGGAGAGTTCTGTTTCAGAATTCGGCTTTCATCTTCAAAAAATGTAACGTCTAGCGTCCAATATAAGCTATTTTCAATGCCCCAATGACTGCGGAGCGCCCCAGCAATTGTCTCAGCATTACTGCTTAAACTACTAAGCGTAAAAATGAGCTTCAGTCGTGGTTTTATTCCACACCCGTCGTTCACTAACTATCATGACAGCTATTTTTAATCCCCTCCATAATTTTTGATTATGCAGAGGTGGTAACTCGGATACATCAACAGTCCAGACTGGTCTTTATTCGTAAGGATTCAGGTCTCAAGTTGAGGGATTAAAGATGGGGTCTGCACAGCCGAATTAACCCTTAACCCTTGCTTTTATAGCCTGGTCAAAAAACTCAATTACAGAACGTCTTTGACGACGACAAGTTTGTATAACTGTCAATAGATTGGCAGTATCTTGGAACCGCTCCATTGAGCGGGAACCTCCACTAAAATTTCTTTTTGTGACGGCTCTTACGTAATGTTCGTTCGGCTAAATTATTATCCGGTGGGCTCTCCGGGTGCTCTAAAAAATACCACCACTGATGGGATTTCTTTTGCAAGGAGCGCCAAAGTTTACCAGCTTCCCCTCCGGCTTGCTCCATCCAGGAATGAATTGAAGTTTCAACTAAAAGTTGAAACCCTGATGTCCAACTCAAGAATTCATCACTATTTTGGTTCTATTGGAATAAAGCGTAGTTTTTTAATGTTTCATCGACCCGACTGAGAAAGAAGGCCCCAATCTATTGGTTATTTAATCCGGGAGGTTTGATCAGCTTCTTGAAATGACGGCATAAATGCGCCAGACATTTCTGCCCTTGCTTTCACCGGATAACCATTATAAGCGCTATAATCATCAGAACTCAGTACCCCTGAGTAGCTCGAACCCAGGATGGCCTCTAACTCGGCGCGAGAACGAGTATCAGCCGCATGAAATAGACCGAAGTCGGTATTGGCAAAAATCCATAGCCATTCTTTTATCCCTTTGACTAAGCAAGGTGTTTCATCAACATTGATATTTGGCTGTGTTTGCTTGAGCCACTCTTTAAGCCGGTCAATACTTGGATTTACTGCACCGTCTATTCGTTCATTTGTGGCTACTAATCTTCCCACCCCGATTTCTATTTTTCCCCATTCCCATAATAGTTCTTGTTGTTTTTGGTAGGATAAATGCCCGTAATGATTGAGCCATCCTAAAAAAGCTTGCAGTCTGATTCCGATATCTTGTCCTGGTACTATCTCGGCTGACCAGTCTGCTGAAGAGTGTTTCCCCACACTGGCTGCAAATACAGGTATATTTTTGATATTCTACAATTTCAATTGGCCGCTTCACTAACTGTGCTACTTGCTGTGTTTCTATTTTTATTGGTTTGCCACTGAATTCCTGTTGACCACAGCATCTAAACACTTGCGGCCGTAATATCTCCTCTCTATCTACTCGGTCAAACCCTTTTCTGGTTTTTCCCGGATGTCCTGGTTGCCCTCCTGGTTTCCGTTTTGGTGTTTGCCTCTTGGATGGTTGATCTTCTGGTTTCTTCTCTGCTTTTTTGAGGAGGTCGGCCGATGGAGGTTTTGATGATATTGTACTTTCTAAATCTATGCTGACTTTTAGTTCCTGTATTTTTTTTTCTAGTTCTACTACTCTCGATTTTAATTGCTCTATAGCCTTTGCCTCCTCCATAATTATCTCTACCAGTGGCGAGGGAGCCAACTGGTTCAATATTTCACTGTCTAGTTTGAGAGGCTGCTCTTTTTTCCTAATTCTAATAATCTCCCTCCAGAATCATCTTTGTCAATACCCCCTGACATGAATCCTTATCTAATGACTAATGACTAATGACTAATGACTAATGACTAATGCTGGCGAGTGGCTCCCAACTTGTCACATCTTCAAATAAAGATTGATACCCCGCTGCATTGGGATGAAGCCCGTCTGCAATCAGACGCGATTGCCACCAATCACTGCCCCGATTTATCCATTTATCAAAAATATCTAAATAGGGAATTCCCCGCAACTCACAAGCTAATTTCGTTGCTTCTTTATACCGATATTGGTCAGCATGACTGTAATACAAACAATCTTGAAAAGGCATTTTACTTTCATCCACCGGCACCATCCCCACAAATATCACCGGACAAAGTTGTTGGGACAGGTTTAACAAATGATCCAAAACAGTTTTAAAATGTTCAAAATCAGTGTAGCTGCGCCCGGTAGGCGACTGCACTCTCGCCGAATCGTTGAGACCTACTGAAAGAATAATCGCATCCGGGACACGGTTTCTGAGCTCGCCACGGTGGCGAAACTCGTTTTCGAGTCGCTGGGAGACTTGATAGGTGCGATCGCCCCGAACGCCCAAATTGTATAAAACGTGTCCTGCACTCTCCGGTAACATCCACTGGCGTCGCAATCTTTCCACCCAGCCACCGCCTACACCGTCGCCAAAACCGTAGATTAAGCTGTCGCCGAAAGCAACCAATTTGAGGGGATGAGAATTTACCCGATGCAAGTTACCAAAGAAATAGGCTGTTGCTGCCTGCATAAGCAATGATACTCAGTTAATAAATTATGAATCTTGACATACTAAACTAGAATGTAACATTACCTAAAGTAGGGAGTCTCATGGTTAAGCGTCCAACTTTCGATTCAACTCAGCTAACCCGTCGGGCGGAAGAGTTGATTAACGGTGCATCCAACCGCTATCGGATTACGGTGCAGGTGGCGAACCGCGCAAAACGCCGTCGCTATGAAGATTTTGACAATATGGACGACCATCAAATGAAACCTGTAATGCGGGCGATATTTGAGATGTCGGACGAACTGACTCAGCCGGAAATTATCGGAGACATCTAGACTTCAGGAGTTTTGGGTTTTGAGTGGTGAATTGCCAGCAATTTTTGTCAACTCAAAACTCACAACTTTTTTAAACTAGACTTGGGCGCGCGGGACGAGAAACGCGGTTTATTCCTAGCTGCCTCGTTAAAAAACCTCTGATTGTTTTACTAATAAACCGGGTGGATGAGCGTAAATCCTAAAAGTATAAACTAGGACATCTCCTGGGGCTAAGTGTATGAAATTATTCTATTTTTCAAATTGTTGTCAAAACCGTGAATAGATTAAAGCAGGGCTTAAGTTTTCTGTTTGTTACTTTGAGTGTAGCGATTTTCACGCTTTTGAGTTGGGTCTTGGAATCCGGGGAACTGAGTATGTCCGCTTTGGAACCTTCGCTGCTGCGGAGTTCTGAGTCTGCCTCAGTGCAGCGGGTGGCTCAACAATCTGCGCCGCCGCAAGTTAGGGTGCAAGATGCGTGGAAATTGGTGTACGAAAAATTGCCGGATTTCCCGATCGAAAATAACTACATTTCTCAGGAAACAGGAAAAGTCGATCCTACCAATACTTTAGTCGGGCGGTTGATTCGATATCACGTATTTGTCAAAGGACGGCCGCCCAATTACCGCTTTGATTGGAAGTTGAGTTTAGCTGACTATTTGGGGGCAACTCCTGATTATTTGGTTGAAAGCGTTTATCCGGGAAAGGACGTTTTGCGCTCAAATCCAATGGAACAGGATCGTGCTGCTATTCAAAGGTTAAATAGAGCACAGCGAGATGCTTTGGTTCAAGCTTTGGTTGATGTTTTTACGGAGAATTCCGGGGGTGGGCGCACACCTGCGACGGGGGAAAAACCACAAGGGCGATCGAATTCCCCGGAAATACCGCAGCCGCAGCCGGGAGATGCGAAGTTGTTACTACCGTAATACTCAGGGATGCAGAAACCGGGTTTTTTACGGAAATACTGCTGTTGAGCCTTTAACACGGGTAAAAAACCCTGTTTCTTTCGTATTTATGGGTCAGTCCTACTAATCTAAAATCTAAAATCCAAAATCTAAAATCTAAAATCCTTCAATGGTGGAACGTGTAATTAAGACGGGTAGCGGATGGCGTTTGGGATGGAACCCGGAGGCGGAGGAGTTTCAGGGTTTGGTAGCTGGGGAGGGTTGGGCGATCGAACTCACGGAGGCTGAGTTGAACGATTTTTGCCGATTGTTGGGGCAATTAGCCGGCACAATGAGTCACATGGCCTCTGAGTTAATGGACGAGGAAAAAATCGCCATTGAAGCCGAAAGCGACTTGCTGTGGGTGCAGGTGGAAGGCTATCCCGAAGCTTACAGCGTGCAATTGATCTTGAATGCTGGCCGGAGGTGCGAGGGTTTTTGGCCGGCGGCTGCGGTTCCGAGTTTGGTGCAGGCCGCAAAAGTTTTAAAAGTTTTTTGACTTTTTCGGGAACTCTATGCTAAGCTGTTAAAGCTGTCGGGGCGTAGCGCAGCTTGGTAGCGCACTACTTTGGGGTAGTAGGGGTCGTGGGTTCAAATCCCGCCGCTCCGATAGATGGAATCCTTATACACTAAGGGTTCCATTATTTTTTGTAAATTTCGCAGCCGGTTGTCATTCTCAATAAGGGATGACAAGATCTGACATACTCAAACATAAAGTGCGATAAATCTGCGATATGCCAAAAGCCTGCGTAAACATTGAAGTTTTCAAGGATCGGCTACGGTTGGCATGGTCATAGCAAGGGTTAAACTAAGCGATTCCCTCACGAGAACCGCTCGTCTCCAAAACCGTGCTTGATAGTTTCCCATCACACGGCTCCTCAGTAATAAGGCTCTTTTCATGAGTACCTCTCTTACCCGATTTGACGGGCTTAGGCTTGGCGCTATTACAGCCAGATTTGTTGCCGAGACTTCCATCGTTGGCTGTCTTTTCATCGTGGCAATGTCGGTGAAGTAGTTGTAGATTTTTGGGCGTTGCTGAATCAAGGTATGAATGCCCCAGGAATGGGAATATCGTCAAACTTCAAGTAATGTATTAATAACTTAATAGAATGCTTGAGCATTTCCTCACATTTAGAATAACAAATAGTCTTACGATGTAGCCGAGCTTGTGTAATGTCTTAGTCTGGTATTTTCCCCTTCTACTCGGGTCATATAAGTCTTGCTAATAATTTGCTCACCATCAGGAATAAACATGGGATATACAGACCATCCACCAGTTACATAAAAATAGCATTTCCATGCACTTAGTTGGTCCCATAATGGTTCAAATGTCTTAGCGCTATGATCCCCTAATACCCATCCTAAAATTCCTGGTTTAAAGTGGTCAACCGCCGTCGCTCGCCATATCTTGTCTGTTTTTTTTTACATAAGTTTGTAATTCATCGAGCTCACCAACTTCTGGAATGACTTCAGGGTCATAAACATCTGGCAACTGTTTTCCGACTTGTTTTACCCAATTTATTACTGTGGTATGATGAACACCCTTAACTCGTTCTATCGCCCGTAAACCCATACCATTGACATACATTTTTAGGCAATCACGTTTGATGGCTTCGCTATAACCTCGCTGGGGCTCATACTCATTGATGAATTGACGACCACATTGGACACAAATGTAATTCTGTTTTCCTTTCTTCTTGCCGTTTTTACGGATATGGGTTGATTTACATTCTGGGCATTGCATAAATTATTCCTCCTATTCATACTCTAACTCAGCAACGCCCTAATACCTTGACCGATACCAACAGGTATGCCGTGAGGTAAGGCTGTGGGTTGATGTTCATAGGTACGTTCTTTGAGGGTAGGTGCATGGGGTCTTAACCATGCTGTATGATCGATCGCTAATACTGGACGTTCTACTTGTGACATCTGCTGGATGTATAGTTGCATCAATTGGTCAAGGGGCGAGTCTACAATCTTGCAGCGCTTCGTAGACGCTGGATCACTCACGCCGAAATAAAGGATGTAGGCTAAATTTCGTAAACATGAGACGTGGCGCCTCGTCATTATCGCGTCTGCTAGTTCAAAGGTGGCATATGCAGGCATTGCCGAGACATTCATAAGCAAGTTGACGAAATTCCCGTAATTGTTCAAACAGAGATGGCAGGTAGATTTGAGATTTTTTGCTGAATTCTCAATTTTCTACCCTTACACTGTCTTTTGAAACTATGGCAGACAGTTTTTTGTGAGGTTGTCAGCCGAAGAGAACGTCAACGGTCGTCGGCATCTATGCTAGTGGTTGAGCCTCGCCTCATAGCTCTTCACCAGCGACCATTGCCGTTCTTAATTTGAAATCTAACCGCGCTTTAAGACGTGCTTAGTCTAAACTCCAATTTGTTAAAAATCCAGATTATTTACACGTGGATTTTTTTGAGGGCTATCGCACCCCATTCGTAACAAGTTAAGCCTGTATGGCAGTTGTCAAGGGGATTTCAGAAGATGTCTCAAAGAAATATTGGTTCAGACCTCGC